>JBLHIE010000004.1:0-46371 GCA_047614925.1 Arenicella sp. | reverse complement strand
GACAACTTCTAGTTTACAAGGGGCATCAGACTTTATCGCAAATGGTACTTTAAGTTATAACAATAAGAAGGAAAACGAATTTATTGCAACGTTAACTGGTAACTATTCATCAGATAAAATTTTCGCATTGGGCTCTCCAGAAGATTTTGAAAATAGCGACATTTATTATAATGACGAAATTATAGAAAAAGGATTTGTAGCCCTAGACTTGGTGGTAAGTAAAGAGATTACAGAAAACCTATTGATAAAGTTAGTGGGAAGAAATTTATTAAACCCAGAAATTAAACAAACTCAATTGGTAAAAAGTTTTATTACGAACATAGAAACCGATGAAACTGTATTGTCTTACAAGAAAGGAAGCCAGTTAACAGTAAGTATTAAATACACATTTTAAGCAATTAATAATTTCTTAACAAAACAGTTAAATTATTACAGAAACCTAACACACTATTAATATTTAGGTAAAAGGGAAACGAAAATAAGATACTAATTTTGTTAAAAATTAATAAAAATACTAAACTAAAATGAAAAAATCAGTTTTTAAAATTTTAAGCATTGTAACATTCTGTTTTGTTACCCTAACACTGAGTAATTGTGGTAGTGAAGAGCCAGACATTATTATCGGACCAATAGATTCCGTAGTAATTGAAAGCTTAAAATCAGGAATTATGAACGGTAATCTTGATGAAGATTATACGTTAAACTCAAGTCAGATTTACAATTTAAATGGCTCTTTTATCGTAGAACCTGGAGCAACGTTAACAATTCCTGCAGGTACAACTATTCAGGCGCTTAACGGAGGTACAAGTGTTTACATCGCTGTTTTAAAAGGAGCTAAAATAAATATTCTAGGTACAGAAGCTAGTCCTGTATTTATGACATCTGTTGCTGAGAATCCTGGAGATTGGGGAGGCTTAACAATTTGTGGAGATGCAACAACAACTGCGGGAGTAAATGCAGAAGCAGAGGTTGGTGGTTTTATTTACGGCGGTACAAATGATGCAGACAATTCTGGGTCTATCAACTACTTAATAATAAAAGGAACAGGAGCACAAATTAATGCAGATTCGCAATACAACGGAGTTTCTTTATATGGTGTTGGTTCTGGTACCTCAATTAGCAATGTAGCTGTAATTAATGGTTCTGACGACGGTATCGAGTTTTTTGGAGGAACAGTTTCTGCAACAAATTTATTTTTAGAGAACAATGAAGATGACTCTATCGATTGGACAGAAGGTTGGAACGGAACGGTAACAAACGCATACATTACCCATACAGTTTCTGGTTTTTCAACTGTTTTTGAAGGAGATAAAGATAACGGAAATCCTAAATTTAATAATATTTTTGCAGTTTCTTCTGTTGGAGGTACTGCTTTACAATTCAAAAAACAATCTGGTGCTACAATAACAGGTTTATCTTTAACAGGTTATGATGTATCTATAGATATGAAAGATGGAGGTGCATTAGAGAATGTTATTATAGACGGTGTTGCTGCAGATCCTGCACTATCGTATACAAATACACAAACTGTGAGTGCTTCAGACTTTAATTGGGTAAATTCTAATATATCAATACCTACTTCTATCCTACAAGGAACTGTATCTAGTAAAATTACTTTAGATGCAGCTGTTAAATACAGTTTAAATTCCTCTTATATTGTGCAATCAGGCGGAGAGTTAGTAATTCCTGCTGGCACAAAAATTGAAGCTAGAGATGGTGGAACAGGAGTTTATATTGCAGTTTTAAAAGGTGGTAAAATTGATATTCAAGGAACCTCTAGTAATCCTGTTGTAATTTCTTCTGCTGCTGCTAACGGTGGAGACTGGGGAGGTTTAACAATCTGTGGAGATGCAACAACAACGGCTGGTGTAAATGCAGAGGCTGAGGTTGGTGGTTTTATTTACGGTGGTACAAATGACGAAGACAATTCTGGTTCAATCAAATACCTAGTTATTAAAGGAACAGGAGCTCAAATTAATGCAGATTCGCAATACAACGGAATTTCTTTATATGCAGTTGGTTCTGGAACTACCATAGAAAATGTTTCTGTAATTAACGGTGCAGATGATGGTTTAGAGTTTTTTGGAGGAACGGTTTCTGCAACAAATGTGTACTTAGAAAATAACGAAGATGATTCTGTAGATTGGACAGAAGGTTGGAATGGAACAGTAACAAATACCTACATTTCTCATACATCTTCTGGATTCTCTACAGCTTTTGAGGGGGATAAAGACAATAACAATCCTAAGTTTGTAAACTTAACGGCTATCTCTACAGTGGGAGGTACAGGTTTACAGTTCAAAAAAACTTCTGGTGCAACCATTACTAATATTTGGTTAGAAGGGTATGAAAAAAATATCGACATGAAAGACGGAGGCGATTTAGCAAATGTTATTATAGACGGTGTTGCTGCTTCAACAACGGCAGATTATAAAACAGGAACTAAAGTAGATGTAAGTGGATGGACTTGGAAAAGTGCAGGTTTATAACATACCTTATTATTGATTGAGAGAAAGAAAGAAGCAGGCTAAGAAGCCTGCTTTTTTGCATTTATAAATGAAGGATTACGCTATTTTAGTAATCATGTATTTGCACTCTTTTTTACAAGCGTTAGCGCACTAATGTGCTGTCGTATTTTCAGCAGAAGTACTTTCGGATGCTTTGTATAAATTTCCACCAGCAATGCCTGTGACATACGTAATTAAATCTTTTTTAGAAGTTGTATTGGCATCAAACGCTATCGTTGCAATGCTGTCTGTAAAAACTACTTTTGCACTGAGCACCCCTTCTTTTTTAGATAATTTAGATTGAATGATCTTTGCACAACCAATTTCACAAGTCATTCCAGAAATTGCCAAGACAACTTTTTCTTTTTTTACTTCCTTATTTTCTGAACAACCAATTAAAATAAAACAAGCAATGGCTATTGAAAATAATATTTTTCTAGACGTCATAATGTTTTGTGATTAAATTATATTACAAATTTATTAATAATTGAGTAGATATTTCAATAATTGTAAGACTTTTGCTGCTTGAAATTTAAAACATGAATAATCAACAACAAAAGTGGCTGTACTTTGCCTTGCTATGTTTAGTATGGGGAAGCTCATTTATATTAATGAAAAAGGCATTGTTGGGCGTTACCCCTATTCAATTAGGTGCCTTAAGAATGATTTTTACAGCAATTTTTTTGCTTTCGGTTGCCGCTCCGTCCTTAAAAAAAATACAAAAGAAACACTATAAATACATTGTCTATACAGCTATTTCTGGCACATTTATTCCAGGGTTTTTGTTTGCATTTGCAATTACTAATATTGATAGTTCTGTGGTGGCTATTTTAAATTCCTTAACACCTTTTAATACTTTAATTTTAGGGGCAATGGTGTTTGGTTTTGCTTTTAATAGAACGCAGTTATATGGTATTTTAATTGGCTTGGCAGGAACTTTAATTTTAATTTTGAAAGGTGCTGTTTTAAACCCGAATCAGAATTATTGGTATGCTTTATTCATAATTATAGGTTCGGTTGGCTATGCATTTAATGCAAATATGATTAAGAAATATTTAAATGATTTAAATGCACTTGCTATTGTAACAGGTAATTTTTTGATATTGCTTGTTCCTGCAATCATCGTTTTAAGTTGTACTGAATTCTTTAGTACGTTTGATGTAAAAGACGATGCGCTTATGCAATCTTTGGGGTATTTAGCAGTTTTATCTATTGTAGGAACCGGCATTGCAAAGACTATTTATAATAAATTAGTGCATCTTTCAGATCCTGTTTTTTCTTCTTCGGTAACTTACATTATCCCAATAGTAGCCATATTTTGGGGTGTTTTAGATGGCGAAAAATTAAGTTCGCTTCAAATTTTTGGAGGCGTTATTATTCTGGTTGGCGTGTATTTGGTGAACAAGAAGAGATGAATTCAATTATTGGTTATCAGTTAACGCTTATCAGCTATCAGTGTTGAATTTTTAATATTCAAATGCTGCATTAGAAAACGTGCTTATCGAGGTTTGTTGTCAATAAAATTTATTTTTAAAACAAAAAAAAAGAGTCAAAACGTAGTGTTTTGACTCTTTTACTAAAACCTTGTTTCTAATTTAACTATTCAAAATCAGCGTTAGAAACACCTTCATTTACTTTAATTTCTTGCACTACAAAATCTAAATTCATCGGTCCAGATTTAATTCCAATAGCGTGCGGAAACTTCACTCCGTTTACTTCTTTATAATCAGCAAATACAGTGGGAACACTTACCTCTTTGCCATCTGGCCCTTTTGAAGTTTTTACTTCTTTTACTTTTAAACCAGAAGTCATGTCATAATACATTTCTGAATCTTTGTATTTTAAAACGATGGCATTTTTACCTTCTAAAGGCTCTATTCTTAACAATTCTCCAGAAGCATATCCAAAGTCTTTAAAAAGACCACTTTCCCCTTTTGCTTTGGCAATTTCTTCTGCAGTCATGTCTTTCTTTTGACCTCTTGAAGCAGCATATCCTGTAGTTCCGTTAAAAACAGTTTTTTGCATGGTGTTGCCCATTACAGAAATTTCTTGTGAAGACTTATTAGGCGCAGCAGCTTTCATTGTCATTACCAGAGGCGTTCCTTGAATTGTAGCATTTGCGATCATCATGGTTGTCTTAACAGCCATCACTTTTTCTTTACCTCCAATAGCAGTTATATATTTATTAATTACTGTTTCTGCTGTCATACCTTCAGGAATTGGCAAGGTCATTGCTGGTTTTTCTGTTGGGTTTCCCGATACATCAAAATAATTGATTACATAATCTGTTTTCTCTAAATTTTTAAGAACGTCAATGCCTTTGCCGGTAACCATAATCCGAGCCTTATCTCCTCTAAAATATTTGATTGCCGCATTTTGCACATCTGTTACCGTTACAGAATTTATGTTTTTAATGTAGTTTGCATAAAAGTCTTCTGGCAAATTATATAGGGCAATGTTTAATGCATAATTTGCTGCAGTTGCAGGTTCTTGTACATCCATTACAAAACCACCAATATATTCTTCTTTGGCATCTTGTAATTCTTTTGCAGATACCTTTTGGTAACGAATGGTATTGATTTCTTTTTGCATTTCTACAATAGCACTATCTGTAACCATGTTTCTAACACCTGCAGTTGCTTTAAAAACACCTGTTTGTCTACTTTGGCTAACTCTAGAATAGGCGCCATACGTATATGCTTTGTCTTCTCTTAGGTTTTGAAAAAGTCTAGCAGAACCACCGCCACCAAGAATTTTATTCGCTAATAATGCTGCATAATAATCGGGATCTCCTAAAGTTAAATCGATTGTATTTACAATAGAAAGCTCAGATTGATTGGCATTAGACATGTTTACAAAATTAATTTCTGCAGTGGTAACATTTTCTGGCTTTGGAAAACTAGAAACAGGAATTTCTCCTTTTTTCCAATCAGCAAATAAAGAATTTACTAATTTTTTAGTTTCTTTAGTGTTGATGTCTCCAACAATAATTAAGTATGCGTTGTTGGGCTTGTAGTAGGTGTTAAAGTTACTTTTAACAGCTTCTAATGTAATATTACTTACAGATGCTTTGCTTGTGAATTCTCCGTAAGGGTGCTTCTTACCGTATACTAAAACATTTTCTACTCTGCTCGCAATCGCAGGAATGTTTTTTTCATCAGCTTTTAAACCCTCTAAGGTTACTTCTTTTTCTTTGTCAAATTCTTCTTGTGTAAATTCAGAATTTTTTACCCCATCTGCCATTAAACCCAATACCTGTGGAAAGTATTTTTCTAAAGATCTTGCAGAAGCACCAGAACTAAAAAAGCCAACACTTGCTCCTAAAAAATCTACCGTTTCATTAAATTTATCCTTTGTAATATTAGAAGTTCCTCTACCTAGTAAACTTCCCATCATGCCGGAAACACCGGCAATTTCTCCTTCAAAATAAGGAGTATTGTCTATTCTTAAGGTAGCAGCAACTCTTGGTAATTTATGATTTTCTACCATAATTACAGTAAGTCCGTTCTCTAAAGAAAATTTTTCTGCCGCTCCTAATTTTACTACAGGATCTGGTCCTGGAGTAGGCATTGTACTTCTATCTATTTGTGCATTTGTGGCAAAAGACAGCGTTATAATTGCTATAAATGATAAAATTTTTGTCTTCATCTTTTTTATTTTTTTTCCTTAGGTAAATACTCTAAGATTAATCTTTGATTGTTATTTAAATATTTCTTTGCAACATCTCTAATTTCTTCACGCGTAACAGATCTGTAAATTTCTATTTCCGAATTAATTAAATTAGTATCTCCATGCATTACGTGGTAACTTGCTAAAGAGCCTGCAATACCAACAACGCTAGCATTAGAATTTACATAATTGTTTTCGAACTGATTTTGTAGTTTTTGAAAAGCATTTTCAGAAATTAAATCGGTTTGAATTTTTACAATTTCTTCATCCATTTCTGCAATTAATTGATCTAAAGTAACATCACCTAAAGGCAACGAGAAAAGAGCGTAAATACCATAATCTTGTTGGCTAATATTAACAGCTTGTACAGCTAAGGCCTGTTTATTGGTGTCTACCATTTTCTTGTAAAGCACAGAACTTTTACCAACACTTAAATAAGAAGAAATCATGTCTAAAATTTTAGAATCTCTTGTTTTAAAAGAAGGAGTTCTGTACGCAGCAATTACTGCGGGTATTTGAATGTTTTCATCATAAGCGGTAGCTCTAAATTCTTCTGTAATTGGTGCTTCTTTAGGGAAGCTTCTAACTACGTCTGCACCTCTAGGTATTGGTCCAAAATAATCTTGAATCATTTTTTTTGTAGCGGCAAAATCAATATCACCAGCAACCACTAAAGTAGCGTTGTTTGGCACATAGTATTTTTTATTAAACGCTAAGAACTCCTCTAAAGTTGCCGCATCTAGATCTTTCATATACCCAACATTTGGATCTTTATAAGGGTGTACTTTAAATAAATTTTTGCTTACTTCATTAATAATTTCAGAATAAGGTCTTGTACGTTGTCGCTTTTCTTCTTTTACAACCTCGTTTTGTGTGTCTACTCCTTCTTGTGAAATAATAGGATGTAATAAACGTGCAGATTCCATCCATAAACCTAATTCTAGTTTGTTTGAAGGGAAAATTTCATAATAATACGTTCTATCTTGAGAAGTGTTTGCATTTACCTTACCACCATTAGAAGATACTATTTTCATCCATTCTCCTCTTCCTATATTTTCAGTTCCTTCAAATAGTAAGTGTTCAAAGAAATGCGCAAAGCCAGTTCTTTCTCTACTACCATCTTTGCCACCAACGCCATACATTACAGAGGTAATTATAACAGGAGCAGAATTGTCTTGGTGCAATATTACATGCATTCCATTGTCTAATTTGTACTCCTCAAATTCAACTTTTTGTGCATTTGCAGAGATTGCAAGCAACATAACGGAGGCCAGCGTTAAAATACGTTTTTTCATTTATTTTTTTATTTAGTTCATATGATATCTACTATAAGACGTCATTATTTGTGTTTGTTACAAATAATTAACAAGATATACCTTTTGTTTCTGTAAATAGTAATAATCTGAATAAATGATAAATGAAACACCCTTTATTTAATTGATTTTAACCTTTTTATTTTTTTTGAAGCAATGTTGTAGCTTTCTAAAAAAGATGTATATTTGCATCCTCATTTTCAGTAGAGAAAGTGAGTTAACTAGTAGTAATACGCAAAACAAATAGTATGTACGCAATCGTAGAGATAGCAGGGCAGCAGTTTAAAGTAGCACAAGACCAAAAGGTGTATGTTCACCGTTTAAAAGCAGAAGAAGGATCAAAAGTAACTTTTGACAACGTTTTTTTACTTTCAGACAATGGAACAATATCGATTGGCGCCCCAGCTATAAAAGGAGCCGAAGTAACGGCAAAGATTTTAGGTCACCTAAAAGGTAACAAAGTAATCGTTTTCAAAAAGAAAAGAAGAAAAGGTTACATTAAGAAAAATGGACACAGACAAGCTTTAACTGAGATTCAAATTGAATCTATTACTGCATCTGGTGCTAAAAAAACGGCTCCTAAAAAAGCAGAAAAAAAAGCAGAAGCTCCAAAAGCAGCAGCAGTATCTAGCGATTTAAGTGGGATGACTGTTGCAGAATTAAAGGCTTTAGCCAAAGAACAAGGTATCTCTGGATATACTTCTTTAAAGAAAGCAGAATTAATCGAAGCTTTAACTAAATAAGAGTTTACAAATTTTAAAACCATAAGATCATGGCACATAAAAAAGGAGTAGGAAGTTCGAAGAATGGTAGAGAATCAGAATCGAAACGACTAGGAGTAAAAATATTTGGAGGACAAGCTGCAATAGCAGGTAATATTATTGTTCGTCAGAGAGGTACAACACACAATCCAGGAGAAAACGTTTACATGGGTAAAGATCATACTTTACATGCAAAGGTTGATGGAGTAGTGGAATTTAGAAAGAAAAAAGACAATAGGTCTTACGTTTCTATAACACCATTTGAAGCTTAGTAACCTAAGTTTAAAAAATATAAAAAAGTGCTAACATTTATTTGTTAGCGCTTTTTTTCGTTTTAGAACATTCCGTTTTGTATTTTTACTTTTATGAAATTAGTGTATCAATTTGCTGTTTTTTTGGCAGCTATATTCTTGCCTGTAGTGGCTTTATTTAGTAAAAAAATAAAACTTTTTGTTGCTGGGAGAAAAGAAACATTCTCTAAACTAACTGCGTTAAAAAATGAAAAAACAATTTGGTTTCACGCCGCATCTTTGGGTGAATTTGAACAAGCAAGACCAATTATTGAAGCATTAAAAAAGCAATACAAACACTATAAAATTTTAGTTACTTTTTACTCTCCTTCTGGTTATGAGGTAAGAAAAAATTATAATTTAGCAGATGTTGTTTGTTATTTACCCTTAGATTCTAGAACCAATGCTTGGAAGTTTATTCAAGAAGTAAATCCAGCTATAGCTATTTTTATAAAGTATGAATTTTGGCCAAATCTGTTAAATGAACTAAAAAGGAAAGAAATTAAGACTCTTTTAGTATCTGGAATATTAAGGGAAAATCAATTATTTTTTAAGAGTTATGGTGGCTTTATGAAAAAATCTTTAGGGGCTTTCCATCACTTTTTTGTACAAGATGATACTTCTAAAGAATTGTTAAGTAGTATTAATTTTACAAATGTAACGGTTGCAGGAGATACCCGATTTGATAGAGTTTCGGAAATTTTAGATCAAGACAATACGTTAGATTGCATAAACAAATTTAAAGACAATACGTACACAATTGTTGCCGGAAGTACTTGGAAAGAAGATGAAGAATTGTTGGTAGACTATATCAATACTAAAGCAACGGAAGGTGAGAAATTTATAATTGCACCTCATAATATAAAGCCTGCTGCAATTTTAGAATTGAAAAAATCCATCCATAAAAAAACAGTGCTGTATTCTGAGAAAGAGCGTGAAAAGCTGTCAGACAAACACGTTTTTATTATTGATACTATTGGTATTTTAACCAAGATATATGCAGTTGCAGACCTTGCATATGTTGGTGGAGGTTTAAAAACAGGTTTACACAATATTTTAGAGCCTGCAACTTTCGGAATTCCTGTAGTGATTGGAAATAAATACGACAAATTTAAAGAAGCGGTAGATTTGGTAAAAATAGGCGGGTGTATTTCAATAAAGAATCAACAAGAATTTACAGCAGCGCTTGTCCATTTAAAACAAGATGTAAGCTTCCGAAAATTAACGGGAGTGATCAATAAAAAATACATAGAACACCATCTTGGTGCAACAAAACTAATTATGAATTATTTAAAAACGCACTTATAAAAATGGATTTTATACTACAACCTTGGCCTTGGTACGTTGGTGGTCCGCTGATCGCAATTTCTTTGCTTTTATACTTTTATTTTGGAAAGAATTTCGGGGCTTCAACAAATTTTGAAACATTGTGTACCATGGCGGGTGCAGGAAAAGTTTCAGATTACTTTAAGAAAGATTGGAAAGAACGCGATTTCGCTTTGCTATTTGTCATCGGGTTAATTATTGGTGGCTTTATTGCTGCTATTTATTTAATTCCGAATCAAGCCATCGATTTAAATCCTAAAACGGTGCAAGAGTTAGCTGATTTAGGGTTTTTAAACGGTGGAAATCAATATTTTCCCAATGAAATTTTTGGTGTAGAAGCATTTTCATCAATCAAAGGATTTTTAATTCTTTTAGTTTCGGGAGTACTTATTGGTTTTGGAACACGTTATGCTGGCGGATGTACTTCTGGGCACGCAATTACGGGTTTAAGTAGTTTACAACTGCCTTCTTTATTAGCTGTAATCGGCTTTTTTATCGGAGGTATTATTGCAACTTGGTATTTAATTCCTTTATTATTTTAATTATGAAAAACAGCAGATTTTTAATATTAGGAATTTTTTTCGCAATCGTTTTAAGTAAAACGCAAGCCATTTCTTGGTATCGTTTTTATGAAATGTTTACCTTCCAATCTTTTCACATGTTTGGCGTTATAGGCAGTGCGGTTTTAATTTCAATGGTTTTTATGCAATTGTTTAAAAACGAAAAAATAAAAGATATCAACGGAAATAAAATTGTGCCGAAACCGAAGAAAAAAGGAGTTACAAGCACCCTTTTAGGAGGAACCCTATTTGGCTTAGGTTGGGGAATTTCAGGAGCTTGTGCTGCACCTATTTTTATAATTCTAGGATTCGAGTTAATTCCTGCTTTGATTTTGTTAGTAGGAGCGCTTTTAGGGGCGTTTATATATGGCCTATGCAGTAAAAAATTACCAAATTAAATGAGCAAATTAGTAGATAACTTTGGAAGACAAATGGAGTATGTGCGTTTGGCAGTTACAGACCGTTGCAACTTGCGTTGCCAATATTGTATGCCTGCGCAAGGAATAGATATTGTGCCAAGACAAGAATTACTAACTTTTAAAGAAATGTATCGCTTAATTCGCGTCTTAACAGAGTTGGGAGTTAATAAAGTACGTCTAACCGGCGGTGAACCCTTTGTGCGCAAAGATTTTGTAGGCTTTTTAGAAATGTTGTCTCACAACGATTTGTTAGAAGCTATTAATATTACCACCAACGGCGCATTAATTTCGCAACATATTGATCGAATTGAAAAATTAGGAAAAGTAAAAGACATCAACTTAAGTATTGATAGTTTAAATAGAGAAAAGTTTGCCAAAATTACCAGAAGAGATGCCTTTCCTGAAGTATATAAAACACTAGAATTGCTTGAAAAAAGTAGTTTAAATTTAAAACTAAATGTAGTCGTACAATCAGGTGTTAATACAGATGAAATTGTAGATTTTGCTAGATTTACAAAAGATAAAAAGGTTGCTGTACGCTTTATTGAAGAAATGCCTTTCAACGGAAAAGGGCAGCGTGAAATGGAAGAAAATTGGACCTTTAAGCGGATTTTAGAAGAGATTAAAACCGAGTTTGATGTGAAAGAAGTGGTTTCAGAAAAATCATCAACATCAAGAAATTATGCCATTGACAATCATTTAGGAACGGTTGGAATTATTCCTGCATTTACACGAACTATTTGTAATAATTGCAATCGCATTAGAATTACAAGCATAGGAACTTTTAAGAACTGTTTGTTTGATGATGGTGTTTTTAATTTGCGTGATTTTATTAGAAAAGGCGCTTCTAATGACGATTTAAAAGAGGTCTTCTTATCTTTAGTAAAAGAGAAGCTAGAAAATGGTTTTATAGCAGAGGCAAATAGAAAAGACGGTGGTGCTTCTGAGAGTATGAGTACTATTGGAGGGTAAAATCTGTTGAAATAAGTTGAACCGTTTCATTGTTTAACTCAACTGGATCGTTCCAGAGCGCTATTATTTCTGTAGGGGCAGAAATCTATAATTAAAAATAGTTTGTTAAAATGATAAATTTAGTACTGTTTTGCAATTAAACATTTACACAAATAAACCATTATACATTTTTTATAATATGATTTCAGTAGAACAAGCTTTACAAACCGTTTTAAATACATCCCAAGATTTTGGAGTTGAAGAAATTCCGTTTCTAAAATCTCTGGGTAGAATTTTAAAGGAAGAAATTTTTGCAGACAGAGATTTTCCTCCCTTTCACAGGGTTTCTATGGACGGTATTGTCATTGATTTTGCAGCATTTAAAAATGGACAAAGAGCATTTAAAATTGAAGGAATTCAGGCTGCAGGAAGCGAACAAATAGCGCTTCAAAATGCTGAAAATTGTATCGAAGTGATGACGGGTGCTGTTTTGCCAAACAACGCAAATGCGGTAATTAGATATGAAGATGTAACGATTGATAACGGAGTTGCAACCATCAATATAGATGCTATAAATGAACGTCAAAACATCCATACAAAGGGAAAAGACGGAAAGTCTGGTGCTCTTTTAATATCTGAAAACACCTTAATATCAGCAGCGGAAATTGGTGTTTTAGCAACTGTTGGAAAGTCGTTTGTAAAAGTAGCAAAACAGCCAAAAGTAATGATTGTTTCTACTGGTGATGAATTGGTTGCCGTTGCTGAAACTCCGTTAGCACATCAAATTAGAAGAAGCAATGTGTTTACCTTAGTCTCTTTATTAGAAAGATTACAGATCCCTTCTGAAACTGCCCATATTACAGATGATAAACCCATTTTAAAGTCAAAAATAGCTACCTATTTAAAAGCATATGATGTCTTGCTTTT
Source organism: Arenicella sp. (assembly GCA_047614925.1). GTDB lineage: Bacteria > Bacteroidota > Bacteroidia > Flavobacteriales > Flavobacteriaceae > Polaribacter. The sequence continues at coordinate 33,648 of JBLHIE010000004.1, read as the reverse complement.
TAGTGGAGCAGTAAGCAAAGGAAAATATGATTTTTTACCAGAAGTTTTTGAAGAATTAGGAGTCGAAAAAGGGTTTCATACAGTAGCGCAGAGACCAGGAAAACCTTTTTGGTTTGGCCAAACAAATACTTGCAGTATCTTTGGTTTTCCAGGAAACCCTATTTCTACTTTTGTAAATTGTTTGGCGTATTTTTATCCTTGGTATTACAAATCAGTAGGGTTAGAAGTGAGAGAAGAAACGGCTATTTTAGCAGAAGATGTCAAATTTAAGCCGAATTTAGCGTATTTTTTACAAGTGAAACTAGAAAATAAAAAGGGTCAATTAATGGCATATCCAATTTCTGGAAATGGCTCGGGAGACTTGGCTAGTTTGTTAAAAGCAGCTGCTTTTATTCAGCTACCAAGTGGTACAGTTGAGTTTAAAAAAGGAGCAGTGTATCCGATAATAAAATATAGATAATGAGTGAATTCAGTCATTTAAATCCTAAAGGAAACCCTAAAATGGTCAATGTTTCTGATAAGAAAATTACCAAAAGAACCGCCATTGCAAAAGCAACGATGTTTTTAGGAACAGAAATAATTTCCCATTTCACAAATGAGGAGCTTATCACCAAAAAAGGACCTGTTTTTCAAACGGCAATTATTGCCGGAATACAAGGGGTGAAAAAGACTTCAGAATTAATACCTATGTGTCATCCATTATTAATTAATGGCGTTGATGTTGCTATTAAAATTATAGATTCTGAACATATAGAGGTGCTTTGTGAAGTCACTATTGAAGGAAAAACTGGCGTAGAAATGGAAGCACTAACAGGTGCAAATATTACCTGTCTAACTATTTATGACATGTGTAAAAGTATCAGTCAAAAAATGGTGATAAAAGAAGTGAAATTGTTAGAAAAAACAGGAGGAAAATCTGATATTAAAAATGTCTAAACATACAAAACATACAAATTTAGAAAGACGAAATAATGACAATTTCGCATCCAATGAAATTTCAATTTTGGGTACAAATTGCAATAATATTTCTAATTTAGTTTCTAAAGTTTCCAGTAAATTACCCAACCATAAACTCGCTTATTTTGACGCATCGCACGCAAAAGATGTGCAAGAAAATAGGGTGTCTGAGTTTGTGTTTCATCACGAAGGCAATGTTCAAATAACCACTATAGGAAAGGTAAATAAGTTTCAGCAACGGTTAGATTTTGCGCAATTTGATTGTGTGTTTATCAACGGAAATCATTATCAAGGAGCAAAACAAATTTTAGTTTTAGATGCAGCAAAAGAGGCTTCCGTTTTAAAAAGATTGGCACAATTAGAGCATATTCAGTTTGTAATAAAGCTGACAAAAGACGCCGAGTATTTTTCTTTTTTGGAGGAAAAATATCCAGCTATAAAGAGCAAGGCTTGTTATGCAATAGATGATTTGGATGGAATTTCAAATCACATTCATATGCTAATTCAAGAAAAAAAGGCACCTGTAAAAGGGTTGGTTTTAGTGGGCGGAAAAAGTATAAGAATGGGGACAGATAAAGCTGAGCTGAACTATTTTGGAAAACCTCAAAAAGAAGTAGCGAGAGAATTGTTAGAAAATAGCAATTTAGAAACGTATTACTCCGTTCAAAATACTTTAGAAAATCTGCAAGAAATTTCAGATACATTTTTAAACTTAGGTCCGTTTGGTGGCATTTGTTCTGCGTTTCAGAAAGACCCAAATACAGCTTGGTTAGTGTTGGCAACAGATGTTCCTTTTGTGAATGATGAAATCATTCAACTGCTGTTAAAACATAGAAACCCGAGTAAGGTTGCCACAGCAATTAAAGGAAAAAGCAAGGAGTTTGCAGAGCCTTTAATTACAATTTATGAACCAAAAGCATATCCTATTTTGTTGCAGTATTTAGCGCAAGGATATTCTTGTCCGCGCAAAATGCTTATTAATTCGGATGTGGAGATTGTAGAAATTGAGGATGATTTCATTAGAAATATAAATACGCCCGAAGCGTTTGAAGATGCTAAAAAGGAGATTCAAGAATTAAAATGAAACCAACAAAAAATGAACTTTTTAAACGTCAACTCACCTTACAAGAAATAGGTGAAGTTGGGCAACAAAAATTACAAGATGCTTCCGTTTTGGTAGTGGGCTGTGGCGGTTTGGGAAGTCCGATTGCGGTGTATTTAGCAGCAAGTGGCATTGGAAAATTACATTTGATAGATTTTGACACGGTAGCTGTTTCTAATTTGCACCGTCAAGTTTTTTATAGTTTAGAGGACATCGACAAACCGAAAGCAGCAGTTTTATCAACATTTATAAAAAAGAGAGCAGTATTTACTGAAGTAAGTTATACCAACCAGCCAATTACAAAAGAAAATGTTTTCGAGTTTATTGAAAACGCCGATATTGTTGTGGACGGAACCGATTCTTTACCAACAAAATACTTGTTAAATGATGCTTGTGTTATTGCAAATAAACCTTTAGTATATGGTTCTTTGTATAAGTTTGATGGGTATGTTGCTACTTTTAATGTACCGCAAGAAGACGGAAGCTATTCAGCAAATTTAAGAGATGCTTTTCCGGAAATAGCAACAGACATTCCTAATTGTGAAGAAGCAGGAACCTTAAATGCAATTGTTGGTATGATTGCAATACAGCAAGTAAATGAAGTTTTAAAGTTGATTACAGGCATCGGAAAACCGTTAACAAATCAGTTATTAATTTACAACTCACTTCAAAATACACAATTAAAAATGAAGTTAAAACCAACTACATTAAAAGAAAAGATTGCCAAAATTTTTAAAGTACAAACGTATATAGAGTATGCTTGCTCAGCGCAAAATCCTGATTGGCAAATTTCTTCAACAGCATTAAAAGAGAAAATTGGAAATTCTAATTTAGAAATTATTGCAGTTTTAAGCGATTTAAAATTACCATTCGACGTACAGCAAACCATTCACATCAGTCAGTTTAATGTAGATAAGATTGCTATTGATAAAAGCAAAACGTATATTATGGTTTGCAAAAGAGGTTTTAATAGTTACAAAGCCACCGTGAAGTTAAAAAACAAATATCCAGATTTAGAAGTGTTCAGTTTAACTGGCGGAATTTTTAACTATAAATAATTTATGTTGATGAAAAACCCCTTTGAATTTTATACAAACACCAAGGCCAATCTTGAAAAAGAAGCCGCTATTTTAAAGTTCAAATTTGTTCATTTGAGCCTGCTTCGATTTGCTGTTTTTTTAGGAACTTGTTTTTTAATTTATAGCTCTTTTGGGAAGTATCCCGATGTTTTTATTATTGCTTTTACAGGTCTTTTATTTTTTGGATTTTTGGTTTCAAAACACCTCAATCTTAAAATAAAAAGAAATATTTTAGAAGAGAAGATTAAGATAAATGAAACAGAAATACGTGTTTTAAATCGCGATTTTCACCATTTAGAAACAGGCGCAGCGTTTGTAGATCCTGCACATTTTTACAGCAATGATATTGATTTGTTTGGGAAAGGTTCTTTCTTTCAATACCTAAATAGAACGAACACAAATGACGGAAAAGTACTTTTGGCAAACACCTTAACAGCGAATAAAATAGCAGGCATTGTAGAGAAGCAAAATGCATTAAAAGAACTTTCTAATAAAGTTGTTTGGAGACAACACTTTGCTGCTTTGGCAAGTTTGGTTTCGGTAAAAAACACTTCGAAGTCTATTGTAAGTTGGATTGCTAATTACGTGGCAGTTTTATCAAAATATGTTGGGAAGATGCAGGTGGGTTTTTCCGTTATTTCTTTAGTTTTAATAGGGTTATTTTCTTTCGGATTTATCGCATTCACGGCCATTATAATTTGGTTTTTTATCGGTCTTTTTATCACCGGAAGGTTTCTTAAAAAAACGCAAAAGTTGTATACAGAAGCGAACAGTGTTAGAAAAACTTTTGGACAATTTCACCCTTTATTAAATGAGATTGAAAACACGGCATTTACGTCAAAAATTTTAAAAGAAAAACAACAAATTATTGCATCGGAAAATAAAAAAGCAGCAACTATTTTTAAAGAATTTGCTCGAATTTTAGAGGCGTTCGATCAGCGTAATAATATTGTAATCGTTGTTTTTGGGAACGGTCTTTTTCTTGCAGATATTTACAATGCGTTCCGGGTAGAAAAGTGGATTTCTAAGTACAAGCATACGGTAGAAAAATGGTTTGAAGTGGTTGCTTTTTTTGATGCTGAAAACTCATTGGCAAATTTTCACTTTAACCATCCAAAATTTATCTTTCCAGAAATTACTTCAGATAAAGGTGTTATAATAGGTGCTAATTTAGGGCATCCGTTGTTAAAGGTAGCCAAAAGAATAGACAATGATTTTAGCATACATAAAGAAGCATTTTTTATTGTTACCGGTGCAAATATGGCTGGGAAAAGCACCTTTTTAAGAACCGTATCTTTGTCTATTGTAATGGCTAATTGCGGTTTGCCAGTATGTGCAACATCTTTTAAATACGCGCCAATAAAGCTAATTACAAGCATGCGAACTACAGATTCTTTAACCGAAGACGAGTCGTATTTTTATTCTGAATTGAAACGGTTGAAGTTTATTGTCGATAAAATTAGAGAAACTGATTATTTCATCATTTTAGATGAAATTTTAAAAGGTACGAACAGCAAAGACAAAGCCATTGGTTCTAAAAAGTTCGTAGAAAAACTCTCTAGCTCTAAATCTACAGGAATTATAGCAACCCATGATGTAAGTTTATGTGAATTAGAAAATGAATTTGCGGCCATTAAAAACTACTATTTTGATGCAGAAGTTATAGACAACGAATTGTATTTTGATTACACCTTAAAAGAAGGAATTTGCAAAAACATGAACGCTTCTTTCTTGCTGGAAAAAATGGAGATTATTTAGAGAACAGAATGTGATGTATTTTTTATGTACTGCCTTATTTTGAGTTGCAATTGTAAAAAAAGTTTTTACTTCTAAAGGAACTAGTAAAACAGTATCTCTTTTTTTTATCAACACTAATTTCTAAATTATAGACTTGTTTTCTTTTTCACCCTTATGACCATCCCGCCCTTTAAAACGATGTATTCATATGTGACAGACAGATTTAAAATCGTTAAATACAGGGCTTCTTTTAGGAATTAATCTTAAACCTTCCTCTAGATTACCGCCCGATAAATTAAAAACGACCGTTATTTTATCTTTTTTAAACCTTTTTTTATTTTTTTGGATACATCTAATTAGAAATTAATGAGACGCATATGTCCCGTAAATACAAATAGGACAGATTTTGGCGCTGTATAATTTGGCTGTTTTTTAATAGCGATGGAATGAGCCTTTGCTTTGAATTTTTCGTTTTTTTGAGAAAAGGTAATTACAGTGCTTAGCAGGATGAATAAAAGAAATTTTTCATAAAACTTTTATTTCCACTCTAAAGTTTCAACCAAATGCAAAATATCTTCTTTGATATAATTTACGGCAGGTAAAATAGAATCGTAATTTGGTTTTGCATAAAAATATAAAGAACCTTTTATAAAATTTTTTGTACTATCTGTCACATGAAATTGAAGATGTGAAGCTGCGTTTCCAGTAATTTCATAGAGGCTACCAAAAACTCTTTTTTCTGTGTTTACAAAATCATGTGGTATAATTTGTTCTGCCTTTGCGGTGTGTTTAAAAACTAACTTTTCAGCTTCGGTAAGCAGTTCTTTTAGGTTGTTTTTTACGGGTCTGTAAGTAATGTCTACAGAGGCTTTTAGCTTGGGGTATTTTATAGTAAGCCAATTATTTTTTTCATTGACAACCGTTGTATTTTTGGAGACTTTAAACATGTAAGGTCTTTTAAGTTTTAAATTTTCGTAGGTCTTTTCTGGATACGTTAAACTGAGGTACGCTTTTGGTTTGGGTAAAACTGCCTCCTTACATCCAACGAAAATCATAAAAAATAAGAGAAGAAAAATATTACGCATTTTTAGTTGCTTTTACCTGTTTTATTCTTTTTTTGTCTAGCGCTTCGATTGTAAACGTATAATTTTTGAAGTTTATTTCTGCCCCTTTTTTTGGAAATTTTCCAGAAACTTCTAGTATGAAACCTGCCAATGTTTCACTTTCTCCTTTTTCCTCTTCAAAAATGGCTTCATCTTCATCGCCTAGAATCTTACAGAAATCCTTGATGGAGGTTTTTCCTTCAAAAAGATAATTGTTGGCATCTATTTTAGAGTAGGATATGTCTTCATCATCAAATTCATCATTGATGTCTCCTACAATTTCTTCAATAACATCCTCTAGAGTAACCAATCCGCTAGTTCCGCCATATTCATCTACAACGATAGCCAAATGATTTTTTTTAGCTCTAAAATCGCTTAATAAATCATCTAACTTTTTATTCTCTGGCACAAAAAAGGTTTCACGCAAAAGTGTTTGCCATTTAAAAGATTTCTTATTTAGGTGGGCTAGTAAATCTTTGGCATATAAAATTCCAATAATGTTGTCTATATTTTCTTTGTAAACTGGGTTTCTAGAATATCCATTGGTTAAGATTTTATGCAGAACTTCTTCATAAGTTTCTTCATCAGAAAGCGCAAAAATATCTATTCTTGGTTTCATTATTTGCACTGTTTCTGTATTTCCAAAATTTACAATTCCTTGTAGAATTTTTTGCTCCTCTTTATTCGTAGCACTTTGTGATGTTAGTTCTAAGGCTTGCGATAAGGTTTCTACAGAAAAATTTCTTGCTTTACTTCCAAGCTTTTGCTCTATCCATTTGGTAACCGCAATTAACGGCATGCTAAAAGGCGTTAATAAAATATTTACAGCATGTATAAATTTAGACATTTTTTTAGCAAAGAGCAGTGCGTTTCTAGAAGCATACACTTTAGGTAATACTTCACCAAACAAAAGAATTAAAAAGGTAATTAAGATGATTTCTAATAAAAAACGAATCGGAACTGTAATAAAATACAGGTTTAGGGTCAGATTGAAATCGCTAAATAAAGTTTCTGCTAAAGAAGCAAATAACAGTACAATTAAAATATTTATAAAGTTGTTGGTAATTAAAATGGTGGCCAATAATTTTCTTGGTCTTTCTAGCAAAGTAACTACGGGGTTTTCTTCTTTTCCATTGTTGGAAAGCTCATTTATATCGGTCTGATTTAATGAGAAGAAAGCAATTTCAGAACCAGAGATTAGGGCAGAACTAATTAGAAGTAAAATTAATATAATTCCGTTTAAAGCGGCAACAATATCAAAAGAAGCAAATAGCAAAAATAAAGGTTCGGGATCTGGGTCCAAGGTTTATGATTTTATAATTATTAAAAAGGTAAATCGTCATTTTCTTCTGGTGCAACCGTTTTTGCGGCAGCAGCAGTTGGTGTATTTGGTTGCTGAATTGATGCGTTGTTTTCAGCATTCTTTTTGTTACTTAGCATGGTCATTTCTGTCACTACAACTTCAGTAGAATAGCGCTTTACGCCGTCTTGTTCCCACTGTTTATTTTTTAATTTTCCTTCAAGATATACCTTATCTCCTTTCGATAAATATTTTTCGCAAATTTCTGCTAATTTATTTCGAACAACAATATTATGCCAATCTGTGTTCGTCACTTTTTCTCCTGTTTGCTTACTGGTATAGCTTTCTGAAGTTGCAATAGGAAAACGGCCAACACTATTTTTATCATCAAAATAATGCATTTTTACATCATCGCCTAAGTTTCCAATGAGTATTACTTTGTTTATTGATCCTGCCATAACGTTTTGTATATGTGTAATTTTTGTTGCCTATTTTAAATGGCTAAATTACTAAATAAAACAACAACGAAGAAAGTTGCGTGCTTCAAAAGGTTTGGGCTTTTAGAAAAAGGTTTTAATTGGCAATTTATTTTGTACGAAACCCATTTTTCAGATATTTTCTAAGTTTGCGCTGCTTAAGTTTGGATACTTCGCTGCGAACCAACGGATTTAACCAATCCAAATCAACCTGTAATTACTCTTTTCTATAGAACCCTTTTAGGGTGTAATGGGTAATTTTTAAAAATAAAAGGATGTCCAGTAAAAAAAAGCTTCTGTTATGACGAAAAAATAACGGGAAGGGAAAGAGGCATCGTTTTTGTATTGTTTACCCCTTTGTTATTTTTGAAGCATTTGCTGAATTACAATCTCAATATTTTTTCTGTCACGAGTTTCAAGTGAAGCAATCAATAGATCTATATCATTTAACGAATACACCAATTTTTCAGTTGACTCTTCGCAAGATATTCGTACATTTTTAAAAATATTTATGGCGTTTGAAGGTGCTCCAGACTCGAGGAATTTTGCAAGATTCTCTGCCATATTTGCGTTACTAGGATATTCTTCTTGCTCTAAAGTGGTGGTTACCTCAATCATAAATCGCTCTTTTTTGTCCGCGGCTGCTGCAAACCAAATTTGATCAGCGTATGGTTTACCAATTTTCAGTGCGGGGATGTGGAATAGATCTGAAACCATCAAAGCGCGCGGCGTAAGAATGGCTGTTTTGTGCTCATATTTAAATCTAAAAAACAGGTTCATTATATTGACAAGAACAGCATTCCATTGTGGGTAGGAAGTTGAGACCTCAGTGATTTGAACCTGCCCCATTATTACTGATTTACCGGCTTGTAGTTTCGCTATGGCAGCAGGCAAGGTACTTTTGTCTACTAAGATTTGATCGTCGTCTATGATTGCAAAAACGGTAGTATTCATAAGTGTGCTTAGCGCAGCAACATTTTCTTGTTTGGTTTTAAGTTTGCGAGCATTCACGTTATTACGAATGCGGGCCACCAATGTTGAGAAACTTCTTTGGTAGACTTCCGCCAAACCACCGGTCAGTTGTTCAAAAACAAGTTGAATTTTAGGTGTATTACCCTGCAAATTGTTTGTTTCGATAGATATTTTGGCTGCCTTAAGACTTGCTTTAGTCAGCGCATCAATAGGACCGAGCGGTTGATTTATTGAAAGTATAATTTCTACTTTTTGAGGTTGCAACCAGTTTTGAGAGAGGATAGCGTTCAGGGTTCTTAAAAAACCTGCACCTGACCGGTAAATTGGTATCAAAATAGATATTTTAGGAGTATCGAGCCAATCAGCGGATTCAGTAATGATAAATTCATCGTTTGCTTTCAGATAATCGCTGCTGTTACCAACCCAGCATTTTGATGAAAAAAGCGCAGCACCCGTGATAATTTTATTGCCCTCACAATCAATTATATAAGTTGTTTCCATACTGTTTTATATCGTTCGTAAATGTATTAAATTTTGCACTGCTTCTTTAGATAGCGTTTGGTTGGTAGTATAAAACGATTTGTTATTTAAATTACACCAAATTATGTATGCTGGTTTTTATGCGACTCGAAATTAAATCAAGCTCTTCTCTTTATTTAATTATTTAAGATTTGTTGTAATTTGAACGATTTGGTTTTCATATTTCAATTTTTCGGTTGTTTATTTTAATATTTTTGCGCTTTTTAAAACAACTGCAATTTATTTGTGCTTTTAAAAATTACTTTTTGAAAAAATAGGAAACATTTTTTTTCGTGTGAAACTTGTTTTTTTACGATGAGATCTAATAATTATAAAAGTACAAATTTAAAGTAAAAAAAGAATGGCTAATGGTCTTTTAAAATCAATTATTTCCCAGTTTCAAAAGCCTCTAAAAAATTAGCAATTAAAACAGGAACTGGAAAATCTTGAATGTTTTTCCAGTGAATATTGGTGTTTTTAAGGGTTTTGGTTTCTACAATCCAGAATTGCGTGTACAAGTGCTGATGCGATAATTTATGTACAATCTCTTTTTTATTGAAAAGTGAAATGGTGGTTTCCTCCGGGAACAGGGCAATAAATTCTTCGGAAGTTACAATTTCCCTCTGATCGATGCTTTCTGTGCGCTCAATTAGTGGAAATTGATGCAAGCCTTGCCAAATCCCTTTCCCTTTTCTTTCTGTTAAGATTGTTTTCTGATCATCGGTTTTTATAACTAAGAAATTAAAATACCTTTTTCTTATTTTTATTTTCTTCTCTTTTATGGGTAATTCCTTTGTCAGTTTCTTCTCAAAGGCAACGCAGCTACTAGAAAACGGACAGGTATCGCACAACGGGTTTTGTGGTTTGCAGTGCAATGCACCAAAATCCATAAGTGCTTGATTGTAAGTTCCTGGCTGTGATGTGTCTAAAAGTGTCTGCGCAAGCGCTTTAAACTCTTTAATGCCAGCAGTAGAGTTAATTGCTGTATGTATGCCAAAGTACCTAGAAAGTGTTCTGTAAACGTTTCCGTCTACTACCGCCGTAGGTTCTTCAAAGCAAATAGAGGCAATTGCAGCTGCAGTATAGTCTCCAATACCTTTTAATTTTATAATTTCTTTATAAGTAGTTGGAAAAACGCCATTTAGCTCTTCAGCTATCTGTTTTGAAGAAAAATGTAAGTTTCTTGCACGCGAGTAATACCCCAAACCTTGCCACATTTTTAGCACGGTGCTTTCAGGTGCTTTTGCGAGGTCGAAAACAGTGGGAAAAGCGGTTGTAAATTTGATATAATAAGACAAACCTTGGGCAACTCTTGTCTGCTGTAGCATGATTTCGCTAAGCCAAATAAAGTACGGATTCTTACTTTTACGCCAGGGTAAATCTCTTTTATTTTTTAAGTACCAGTATATTAGTGTGTTATGAAATTTCATATAGAAAGAATAGAATTGCAATATTACATTTTAAAATTCGGATAAATTTAGGTCATTATCTTTTTGCAGTTGATTAATTATCATATATTTGCATCCGCATTTTTGGAGGTAAATTAATAAAAATATAGTAAAAATAGAGACATGACGAAAGCAGATATCGTATCTAAAATTTCAGATAAATCAGGAATCGAAAAAACAGATGTTTTGGCAACTGTTGAAGCATTTATGACTGAGGTTAAGGGTGCATTAGAAAATGGCGATAACGTATACTTAAGAGGTTTTGGTAGTTTTATTATCAAAACAAGAGCAGAGAAGACTGGTAGAAATATTTCTAAGAATACAACTATTAAAATTCCTTCTCACAATATTCCAGCATTTAAACCAGCAAAAACTTTTACGGAAGGAGTAAAAAGTAAGGTTGCTGTTAAATAACACAATACTAATCGAAACCTAAAAGGTTTTAAAAAATCGAAACATTATGCCAAGCGGTAAGAAAAGAAAAAGAGCGAAAATCTCTACACACAAGAGAAAGAAAAGAGCAAGAGCTAACAGACACAAGAAGAAAAAGTAAGCTTTTGCTTACTTTTTCGTTTATTGTTTAGCGAAAAAAAATTAAGTAAACAAAAAAGTTCATTGACATTCGAAGATTTGCTTGTTGTGTAAAGCAGTAAATCTTCTCACGGTATTAAAAATACCTGACAATATTAATCCATCTACACAATGAAGTGTAGTTTAAAACCAAGTTCAGTATGAAAACAGAATTAATAATTCGTTCAAATTCATCTGATATTGATTTTGCCTTATTAAGAGATGGGAAACTTATTGAATTAAATAATGAAACAACTGGTAATAAATTTTCTGTTGGCGATATTTTTTTAGCCAAAATAGGAAAAGTATTAACAGGTTTAAATGCAGCCTTTGTAAATGTAGGATACCCAAAAGACGGGTTTTTACATTACCATGATTTAGGTGCGCAGGTAAACTCATTAAATACATTCATTAAGAAAGTAAGCACAGGTAAGTATAAAGAATTCACTTTAAAAAACTTCCAATTTGAGGAAGAAATAAATAAAGACGGTAGTATCAACAAAGCACTTAAAACAGGACAAAACCTGTTAGTGCAAATTGTAAAAGAGCCAATTTCTACAAAAGGACCAAGATTGAGTTCTGAGCTTTCAATAGCGGGTAGATTTTTGGTATTAGTTCCTTTTTCGAATAGAGTTTCAGTTTCTCAAAAAATTGAAGACCCAAAAGAAAAAGAACGCTTAAAAAGATTAGCAAAAAGCATAAGACCAAAAGGTTTTGGCGTTATTCTAAGAACTGTTGCCGAAGGAAAAAAAGTGGCAGAGCTAGATAAAGATTTGCAAAACTCATTAGAACGTTGGAAAAAGATGTGTAAAAGCATTGCAAATACGAATACTCCAACAAAAATATTGAGTGAACTAAACAGAGCATCTTCTATTTTAAGAGATGTTATGAATGAAAGTTTTACAAGTATTGTTACCAATGACGAAACGCTTCAATTAGAAATTAAGGAATATTTGCAAGAAATTTATCCTGAAAAGGAGAAAATAGTAAAATTGCATACCTCTGAAATTCCTATTTTTGAAAAGTACGGAATAGAAAGACAAATAAAAACGTCTTTTGGTAAAACAGTTTCTATGAGCAAAGGTGCGTATCTAGTAATAGAACACACAGAGGCTTTACACGTTATAGACGTAAACAGTGGAAACCGTTCTAACAAAGCAGGATCTCAAGAAGATACCGCATTAGAAGTAAATCTAATTTCAGCAACAGAAGTAGCACGCCAATTACAATTGCGTGATATGGGAGGAATAATTGTTGTAGATTTCATTGACATGCACAAGCCTGAAAACAGAAATAAACTGTATCAGCATTTGAAAGAGCAAATGGCTTTTGATAGAACAAAGCACAAAATATTACCTCCAAGTAAATTTGGATTGGTACAAATTACAAGACAAAGGGTAAGACCAGAGTTAAGTATAAAAACTACCGAAGCCAACCCAAACAAAAATGGAGATGTAGAAGCACCAATTGTCTTATTAGACAAGATAGAGGCAGATTTAGAGAAGTTTATCTCTAATCCAAAGAATAAAAAGGTACAATTACACTTGCACCCATTTATTGCTGCTTATCTATTAAAAGGCGCAAATTCTATTCGTTTTAAATGGTATTTAAAACACAAAAAGTGGATTACTATTATACCTCGTGATGCTTACACATACTTACATTATAGATTTAAATCTCCTAGAGATTAATTTTTATACTTGTAAAAGGCAATAATTTTTTATCAAGAAAAACCCGAAACTCCAAAGTTTCGGGTTTTTTTATGTTATAAACTATTTTATAATGAATGATAATAAGCAAGTATATTGCTACATCTTTTTGATCTTTATAAATTAAATTTTGCATCTCAACATATTTTTTTAATCCTTTTTCTTTACAGAGACATATTTACGGTGTTTATTTAAAATATAATAGTTCTTTAAAGTGACGTATTTTTTATTAGCACTTGTATTATTGTAAGTCTTTTTTAAAACGTAAGGCTCTTTTAATATTTTACTATAATCAGCTAACAGGTAGTTTTTTTAGAGAAGACAGGGGTTACAAAATAGTGTCTTTCTACCTTTGTTAAAAACATATTCGAGGGTGTTTTTACAAAACCCGTTACCGATTTGTCTCTTAAAATAAACCCTTTTTTTCGTTAGAAGTGCTTCCTATAATAGGTTCTCCTGAAACCATATAAAATTGAATTTTTTCTTTATATGCATTAATAGAATCATTAATTATTATTTTACCACTTCCCCAATCATCTAATAAATATTGATGCCCATCTATGCGATCTACAGTATATTTTAAATCATTTTGAACTCTAGCCGTTTGTTTCATATTAGCCAAGTTAATAAACGGGGTTTTGTGTACTGCATAAACTGCTTAAAAAGAGTAAGGATAAAAGTACTTTTTTTGTGATTTTCATTTTTTTAATCAAATACACTTTTAAACTACCCGAATATGTTTATATAATCCCACTTTTATAGAAACTTAAAAAAAGAATTCCTTTCAATTTCCCTTTTTTAGTACTTGCTAAAAACCACGGCTTTGTATATTTTATGAGGTGTTAACTCACGTTCTCTTCTTATTGAGATATTGAGGTCAATATGCTTTTAATCACTAACAAAAATGATAATTTAACAGAGGACCCCTTTTCGTTATTAGATGAAAAACTAAATTTCCCCTTGTAAAACTCAAGAAGTTTAATGGCGGTAATCAAGCCCAAGCCCAGGCATTGTTGCGCCATTTTATCGCGGTTGAATTAAGTAGATGCTTCAATGTTCTTTTTCGTGATCCCATCTATCCCAATGCCTTTATCACATGGGAGATAGCGAAATGAAAATACTGTTAACACTAACCAGTGTTAGTGCGATACAATGCGAACAAGAATTAAAACAATATTATAAGAAAAAAATTTCAGAAGGAAAACTAAAAATGGTTGCTATCAATAATGTTAGAAATAAGATTTTATCAAGAGCTTTTGCAGTAGTAAAAAGAGGCGCTCCTTATGGCGTATTATAAAAATTTATATCTTAAAAAAAAGATTTTATTTAATTAGGATTTGACCTTGGACGTGTTTGTGTCTGTAGAATTTCGGTTTTGTGTACGAGGATTTTCCGTAGAAAAATCAGACGTAATAAAATTTCAACGAACTTCGGTAAAGCATTAAATTGCGCAATTTTTTATACACGTTGTTGCCATTTCGTTGTTTTTTTAGAGTTTAATTATTCCGTCAAATTCCATTTTTAATTTTCAGAATTTGACTAAATTAAATCAGCGTTTTACTCCGTATGCTTTTCATTTCCGATTTGATGAGTAATTCCGCATTCAATTCTTATTTATTCTTTTCTTTACTCTTGCGAACTATTCATTGTGTTTTAAAAGTAATTTGTTAAAGTAAATTGATGTAGTGAAATTATTTAAACCGTTCTATTGGGTAGCGCAACGACTGCCATTGTGGCCTGCTGTTTGTAAATATCTAAGATTTATTATATTTTTTTGAGACAGAGCTATTCCTAATTTAGCTCCAATAGTTATTTCTGTATCAATCCATAACAATTAAACAATTAGATAGTTCTTATATCCAAAGTAACAGTTCGTTTAGTTTCAGTAGCGAAGTCTCTTTAGCCACCAAAGAAATTTATAGTCCAATAAAATCAACCTTCTCAGAATTTGGTCGCTTAAATGGGTTTGATAAAAACCTATCTGTAATTCCGTTAAATAATTCTATGTTTGAGGCGGGTGCAAAATGTGTTGCTCCTGGCATTATGCATAATTGTGCATTGGGAATATTTTTATAGATTTCTAAACTATGTTCACCTTTAACTTCATCTTCGTCTCCAGCGATGATTAAAACCTTTGCTTTAATTTTTGATAAGTCTGACAATGGTATTGGGGTTTGATCAAGCATAAGCCCATAGTGCTGTTTACGCAATTTCCAGTTTCTGGTAGTATCTTTTTCTGTAATTTTAGATTCAATATTCATTCTTTCCTTCCAGATTTTAAGAACAACAGAATAAGGCAGCGCAGTTGCGTCAGGTCTAAGGTTAGCGCCCATGGCAACAATCTTTTTTATCTTTATTTTGTCATTGATTCCCATTTTTAAGGCTATTATTCCGCCATCACTCCATCCGATAATAGATACAGAATCTAATTTTAAATGATTCACTAAGCCTTCCCAATCTGCTGTAATTTCTTCATAACTAAGAGCATTTGTTTTCAATTCAGACTTACCGTGGCCTCTGCTATCAGCAATTATTACCCGATACTTGCTTTTGAAACTATCAATCTGATTTCCCATCGTTTTAATATTTCCTTGATTTCCATGTATTAGAAGCAATGGTTCTCCTTTTCCATATTCTTCATAATAAATTTTAGCCCCATTGATCTCAATATATTTGCCAACGGCTTGGTTTTCTCCATAAGGGGTGTCAAAATTAAAGATTGCTTTCACTTGTGCATTGGCTATTCCACATATTGAAAAGGCAACTAATAAAATTAATGAGGTAACCGTATTTTTCATAATAAATGGTTTTAATTGTGGTTAATGCTTTGAATTGTTTTCTATTTTTATTCTGTAAACAAGTTTTGAGAAATTCAACCTTATTTTGTTCTCGTACTGGTCTTCGAATTTGATAAGGTAACTGTTAAAAGTTGCTTTGCTGAACGCCTATTTGTTGAGGCTTTGTAACCAGTAGCTCCCCTAAATGACATGCTTTTTTTTTAATACATTATTATTAAAAGTTAAAAAAGTAATCATATCAACCTTGTCTTCCCATTCTCTTTGTTCAAGAACTTCAACAGAATACTTTACAAGCATCGGTATCAATATTTTATTCTTCTCCTTTGTCAAGATTGAAGTTTGAAGCAGGTAATAATCTTGAGTCTTCTAAAGAAGCTTTTCTATACCCAGTAATTTTTTGATAAGCTTCACTTTCTACAAAATTCACAAAGACTTCTATGGAGTTATATTCGACCAGTATTACTGCATCCCATTTTTCATCCTGCGGCCCAATCAAGAAATCTTGGCTTTCACCATAATATAATATGTTTCCAACTTTCGTTTTTTCGAAAATTTTTTCAACTTGTTTCTTATAGTATTGATAGGTTTCTTTTCCTGTTTTGCCTTTTTGAATATTCGAAACCTCTATTCCCGTATAGTCTGCAATAGGTTTATACTTCAGTAAATTAAGCATTACAATTTTTCCATGGCCTTTGAAGGTGTCATAGCAATGCTTCCAAGATTCTTCCGTGGATCCTATATATTTTTGTTTTGTACTTATTTTTGCAGTGTCTTCTTTTAGATTTTTAGGCGCAGCATCTACCTCTTTATTTTCAGATACACAGCTATTCAATAGAATGGCAAAAGTTAAAAGGGAACTAATTTTAATTAATTTAAGCATGTTTATTTATTTTAAGGTTTATTATTTATTCTAACCATCAATACATCATGTTTTATAAAAAAACTCTAGATGTTTTGGAAACTACATCCTAATTATTTGTTCTTAATCATCTCGGTAAATAATTGTGATCGGTTGTTATTTAAAGTCATATTTCAAAAGGTCATTCCCTGTATTGGTAATGTAAAGAGTTTTACCATCTGATGAAAAAAACATACCTGTTAGCACTCCCGGAAGCAGATTCTTTAAATCTGAGGAGATTTTCAGACTCCCCTTTGCAGAACCCTCAAAAATTATATGTTGAGAATGATTTTTTAAATCGACTGCTACGACTTGATTAATTGAAGGCAGGGCTGCAATTAACCTTCCTCTATTGTCAATAATTAAATTGTCAGGATTTTGAACACTAGCAACAATTTCTAAATATGTAGCTTCGCCGGTAATAACGTCTACTTCAAATGAATGTACTTTATTCTTCATAGTTTCTGAAACAAATAATTTTTTTTCGGATTTATTCATAGTAATACCGTTTGCAAAATAAAGACTATCTGCAATTTTAACAGGTGCACTATTTAAGTTGGCCATCCTAAAGATGGCTCCATGAGGTTTAGGTGAGGTTATCTCCTTCCTTAGTTCTTTTATATTGGTGCTTCTAGCAGATTGTGTAAACCATATTGCTCCTGTTTTATCACGATAAACTGAATTTACTCCATAAGGATGATCGTAGATCAACTCTACCTTTTCAGATTTTATGTTGGTTCGGTAAATTTTTCCATTTGCAACATCACACATTAAAAGATGTTTACCGTCGTTTTCTAAAACCAATCCGTTTGGAGTTACATTGTTTTTAGGAGCATTATAAACAAAACCAGCATTAGCAAAATTACCAAAAGGGCGATTAGAGCCATTTTTTTCTATTAGCCGAAGTCCTTTTGCTTGATCTACTACGACAATACGTCCATCTTCCAAAGCAACCCCATCTTCTGGCCGCAACAAACTGCCATTGCCTGGAAATAAATTCTCTTTTTGATAGGTTAAATATGGTAATTCGTTCGTTGGTTTTTCTGATATTTCGGCAGGACTGCTTGATTTCTTACTTGTACAGTACATACAAGTAAAAGCAAAAAATAATAAGTAGTAGATTGAGAATTTCATTTTTTATAAATTTTTAATATACTTCTTGTTTTTAATTTTAATTAAGTCAATAGTTTTTGCTTTAAGCAGTTGTATATGTGTAAAATATATACATAAAAAAGACTGAAGATAATTTAATATCTGTTTTCAATTTCGCTACTATTAATCAACAATAGCTTGGTATATCAGCTGTTGTAATTTATTGTGATATTCCCAGCCGAAAGAAGCTACTTGTGTCATGAAAACAGCCGCGATTTTTTCTTTTGGATCAATAAAGAAGTGCGTGTTAAAGGCCCCTCCCCAAAAATAAACACCTTCTGACCCTAAAACCTTGGTTGCTGCTACATCGGTTAGTACTGCAAACCCAAGACCAAATTTATGGCCAGGTAATTTTAGTGCTAAATCACCGATCTGATTCGTAGTCATTAAGTCAATGGTTTTTCTGCTAAGGAATTGTTGTCCATTGCTTTCTCCATTGTTCAAGAGCATCTGACAAAATTTCAAGTAATCAGAAGCCGAAGAAAATAAACCACTAGTACCAGCCCAAATAGTATTGTCAGACATGGGAGGTTGCGTTGCACTGTTTACGAGCATTCCCTCTTTATTTTGTTCGTGTAATTGCACCCTGCGGTATTGATCCACTGGTGCTATGTTGTACCCGGTATCATGCATCTCTAAAGGTATAAACAGTCTCTTTTTTAAAAATTCATCTGTAGACAAACCGGAAAATTGCTCAATAAGCACAGAAAGCACATCAGGAGCTGCACTATAATAAAATTGTGCTCCTGGTTGACTTGTGAGCGGAATCTCCAGATAGCTATTTACGCGACTTAAAATAGTATTGTGTTTGCGATATCGGGCACTTTTAAAATCTTGCTCCAATTTGCTGTTACCACCACCATGAGACATACCTGATGTGTGCGTAAGTAAATCGGCAATAGTAATTTCTCTATTTAGAGGTTCCGTTTCACCATCTTTTCCAGTTTCCTCATTTTTAGTGACCACCAAATTTTTAAATTTTGGCAAGTACATAGATACTGGGTCTTTCAATGAAAAGTGACCTTCCTCATATAACATCATAAACGCCACCGAGATAATTGGTTTTGTCATCGATGCGAGAGAAAATAGATCCTCTTTTTCCATTGCAATCTTTTCTTCAAGATTTCGATATCCAAAGGATTCATTATAAACGATTTTCCCATTGCGCGAAACCATCGCTACAGCACCTGGAATTTTACCTTCGTTTATTTCTTTCTTTAAATAGCTTTCATAGCGTTGGAGCCGATTTAACGATATGCCGGAAATGACTGTGTCAAGCGTTTGAGCATTGAGATGAATAGTACAGCTTAAAATTAAGACTTGGCAGATTAAAAATATTCTTGAGAACTTCATATTTACTTATTATTATTTGTGTGACCAAATGATTATTTCGCCAAACCAAGGCTTTCGTGGCGTCTATTTATTAAATAGCTTAGATATTTTCAGATGAAAATAATTTTTCTAAAAATATTTAAGTGTAACAGCAGTAGCTCTTTATGCTTTTTAGGCACTATTATATTTAGAGATAAATAACTTCCGTAAACTAGTTCAATGCATCCCATTCTTCTTCGGTCGCATTAGATTTTTGATGTTCCATTAATGCGTGCCATCCAGAACTTTCTTTAATCATCAGCATTTCAAAATGAACAAGATATTTTACTTTTACTTTACTGTCGTTGTCCATGGTTGTGAACATGAAAATACCTGTCTCATGCGCAGTAGTTTCATTTCCAATTCTTTGTGAGAATCGAAATTCTACTTCATCAATTTGCTTACCTTTCTTTGTATTATCTATTCCTTCTTTCCATTCAGCTAGCGCCATATCTATTGGTATGGAAGTTTTAACTACAGAAGCTGCTTTCACGAGAACGGCATCATTATGATACAGTGATTTAAGACCTTCAAAATCTCCCTCTTTTACAGCTTGAACATATGCATCCCAATAACGGTCGAGTTTGACCAATCGTATGGAATCTTTTTGAGTTTCTATATTAATATGGTTATTGTAGTTTAAATTATTTGCTTTTGTAGATTCGATAGTTACTAAAAAGAGTATCGCTAAAAAGATTAGTCTTTTTTTCATGGTTTTTTTTATTAAGTATAATTAGTGGATATTTGTGTCGCACATTAAACAATGTTTAATGTTTTAAATATATTTTCAAACGAATATATAATAAAAATCTAATAAATCATCCTAAGGATTTCTAATTTGTTGAATACTTTTTGTGCTAATATTGGTTTAAATTTCAGTAGTTTAACTATGTTATATTGATATCTGTTGACCTTTTTTAGGTTTAATTGATACTGTTCAAAGTATTTTTTTTAGCCGTTTAGACAACAAAAAATAATTTGAACTAGCTATTTTCTAAATTAGAAGTTCAGGTAAATTTTCATTATTTCTGCGATATGATTTATATTTTATATTCGGATTCAAATGGACTTCGGTAGGTTTTCTTAAATATAGGCTAAAATGGATTCTTAAATTATTATAAATAGATACTGCTTGTTTTGTTATGTGCTCAGAAGTTTCGCTGTTTTTAATGCAGTTGCTAAGTTCATATTCATATTTTAAAGTTCTATTAACCCTTTCTGCAATTGTATTTTCGTATGGGTAGTATTGTTCTGTCATACGCATCATGATGCCATTATTTTCGGCAAATTCTGTATATTTTGGATTGCAATACTGAAAACCGCTATCTGAAAGATATATGCGTTTTTTATTAGGGTGTTTCCTGTTTTTAATAGTCATAGCCAACGCTTTTGTATAAAGTGATATCTTTATGTTATTATCGAGTTCATATCCCATAACTTGTTTAGAATAAGCGTCTGTAACAATTGTTAGATAATTATATTCTTTATCTGTTTTTATATAGGTTATATCACTCACCTATAGCTGTTCTGGGTTATTGGGTACTCGGTCTTTAATTAGGTTTTTGTCTGTTGCCTTTTCTTCTGTTTTTCTATAAATATAACATCCTGCTTCTGATGGGTGGTCTTGAACTAAGTCATTCATGTTTTCCTTTCTAATTAAATTAATCACCAAAAAATCTCCACCTGCTGCCATTGTAAATAATATCCCAAATATTAACAGCCCTATGTTCCCTATCAATATTGCTAAAATTGAAGGGATAAACTCTAATATTATTCAAATAATTCCAAATTTGATTGACTTAAATCCATGTTTTGCAAATCTTGACCAAGTTACCTCATGAATTAATTCATGTATTACTATTCCCAAAATCAAAGCTTAAAAAACGAAAAGCGCACTAATGTCTATTTCTTCAGGAAGTATATTGTCCATGATATTTTTCATGTCAATACTATCTATCCATAGCAGATAATAAGGCAATCCGAATATCAATACAATTGGAATCAGAATCAATATTCCATAAATATTTACCCACACCAAATCAATTGTTAACTTTTCTTTTTTAAAGTCTTCTAATTCTTCCATATTACTATTTCGAATTTTTTATTGGCTATAATGTTTATGTATAAGAATAGTTGCGTGTTTCCTCCACTAATTTAGCAAAAATGAAACGAACCTGAGGAAAATCCGCAGGATTTTCCAAGTAAGCGAGGACTAGCCATTAATTATACACGGTGTTGCCAAACGTTTTGTTCTTATTGTGATCAACGTACTTTTAATTAGCTAACAAAAATGATAATTTAACACAGGTCCCTTTTTCGTTATTGGATGAAAAACTAAATTTTCCCTTGTAAAACTCAATAAGTTTAATGGCAGTGATTAAGCCTAAACCCAGGCCTTGTTGCTCGATTTTATCACGGTTAAATTGGGTAAATGCTTCAATGTTTTCTCCCATAACCCTATCTATCCCAATACCTTCGTCACATACAGAAATATGGACAAAAGTTTCATCAGTTACAACTTCAATATGCACGGTATCTCCTTTCTTGGAAAACTTAAATGCATTATCCACAATGTTGGAAATTATAATTTCAAAATGACCCAATGAAATTTTACCATCAAAAAGATTTGGGTTTATATTGAGGTCCGAAAGCCGATTGTGTTTTGTAGCAACTTGTTCACACTGGTTAGATAACATTAAGATTCCAAACTTAATTATTTCGCTCTGCAAAAGATCCTTTTTTAATTCATCATTTAAAAGTAATTCTACTTCAGTGTGGTATATAAATTTTTTAATGGTGTCATGAAGCCGATTCCCTGATTCGAAAATTGCTTCAGAAAATTCCTGGATTTTTTCAGAACTTATATTGGTTGCAGATTCTTTCATTATCGAAGAAAACCCAAGAATTGCATTTAAGGGAGTTAAAAGTTCGTGTGGAATGGCTTGTGATATATTCTTTTGTAAAGTTTCTCTTTTTTCTTTTTCTGAATACTTTCTATTTGCAGCTTTTGCCAGCCTACTTTTAATAGAGTTAATTAATAAATCAATGTCAAATGGTTTGGTAATATAGTCATCAGCACCTAGTATCATTCCTTGTCTTATATTATCAGTTGTTGCTTTGGCTGAAAGAAATAGGAATGGGGTGTCTTTCAAAACAACATCATGTTGAATTTCATTAAACACTTGATAACCGTCTTTAACAGGCATCATAATATCGCATAAAATTAAGTCAGGATTGTATTCTTTCGCACGATCAATTCCTTCCTGTCCATTTTTAGCAGTTATTACTTCCATTCCTTCAAAACCTAAGATATCTTTAATTTCTTCCAAGATAGATTGAGTGTCCTCGATGACTAAAATTTTTGAACTTTTCATTCTTTTGGTTTTTATATACAGTTAAAAATTATTTTTGCAATTAAATCGTTCCTTCATAAGGAAGAGAAACGATAAATGTTGATCCGTTATTTAGTTTGCTTTCTACTTTTATTTTGCCTTTATGCAAATCAATTGCTGTTTGTAAGACAGATAATCCAAGTCCTGTTCCTTGAACATTACCAACATTTTGGCCCCGATGGAAGGGTTCAAAAATTGATTCTTGATCTTTTTCAGAAAATCCAATACCCTGATCTGTGACCGAAAGAATAACTTCGTTTTCTTCTTGTCGGATTTCAATTATAACGCTGGCAGGCGCTTCAGAATATTTTAAGGCATTCGACAATAGATTGAGAATAATGTGTTTGATCCATTTTGAATCAACATTCAGCATTATTTTATCCATTGAAATTTTATAGATAATCTCTCTCTCCTTTTCTTGGGTAAGTTGGTAGTCCGAAACAATATTTTTCACTAAATCAACCAGATCCTGTTCGATAGTGTTGAATTGTAATTTTTGAGATTCGGCCTTTCCAATAATTAGAATATCTTCGAGCATAATTTTCATTTCGTTAACTTCTCTCTTAATCTTAAACAATCTTTTTTCAATATCTTCTTGGCTTAGTTTATCCTTATACCTAAGAATAACATCGGTTGCGGCCTGTATGGCGGCAAGTGGTGTTCTAAATTCGTGGGAAGCCATAGCAACAAAACTGGTTTTAAGTTTCCCTAATTCTTTTTCTCTTTCCAGCGAATTTTCCAATTCAAATGTCCTTTTTTTCACAGTGTCTTCCAAATTAGTTTTGTAGTTATCCATTTGTGAAATATCCTGTCCTACTCCCAATACACCCACTATTTTACCATCGGCATCTCGACGGGTGGACGAGTTTAGTAAAACCATAACTCTTTGGTTATCTTTGGTAAAGAGCGGAAATTCGTAATTGGCTGTTTCCTCACCTTTTAAAGCATTGTCCAATACCTGTTTTACCGCTTTGCGATAATCTTGGGTGATATAGGTTTCTACCAGATCTTTTCCCAGTACTTCTTCTTTTTTGAAGCCTGTAATTTTCTCGGACGTTTGGTTCCATTCGTTAACCTTGCCATCGGCATCAATTCCAAAAATAGGTGCGTTTGCAGTTTCAATAAACTGCCGTAACTCGGTGGCTACAGCCTCGGTTTCAGTTCTAAGTTTATCCATTTGTGAAATATCCTGACCTACCCCTAATACACCAACTATTTTACCATCGGCATTTCTACGGGTGGAGGAGTTTAGCAATACCATAACTCTTCGGCCATCCTTGGTAAAGAGCGGAAATTCGTAGTTGGCTGTTTCCTTTCCTTTTAAAGCATTGTCCAAGACCTGTTTTACCGCTTCACGATAATCTTCGGTGATATAGGTTTCTACCAGATCTTTTCCCAGTACTTCTGCTTTTTTAAAGCCTGTAATTTTTTCAGAGCTCTGATTCCATTCGTTTACTTTTCCCTTGGCGTCAATACCAAAAATAGGTGCGTTCGCAGTTTCTATAAACTGCCGGAGTTCTTTTGCAATGGATTCCGATGCTGTTCGAAGTTTATCAATTTCTGTAATATCTTGTCCTACCCCTAATACTCCTGTGATTTCTCCAGCGGCATTTCTACGTGTACTTGAATTTAATAAAACCATTACACGCTCTCCATCTTTAGCAAATAAAGGAAATTCATAGTTGGCAGTTTCTTTTCCTTCTAGTGCATTCTTTAATACTTTTTTTACTGATTCTCGGTAATCTTCGGTGATGTAGGTTTGTACAAGATCATTTCCTAATACTTCGTCTTTTGTAAAACCGGTAATTTTCTCAGAAGTTTGATTCCACTCATTAACAAGCCCTCTGTTGTCAATACCAAAAATAGGTGCATTGGCAGTATCAATTAGTAGTGTTAACTCAAGAGCTACACTTTCCATTTCAGAACGATACCCTTCAAGCTCTTTTTGAAAGGCAAGTTCTTTATTGGCAAGAATTAATTCATCTGCCCGTTTTTCTTTCTCCCTGTTTTGAAAAGCAAGTTCCGTGTTGGCGAGTGCTAATTCATCTGCCCGTTTTTCTTTCTCTTCATTTTGAAAAGCAAGCTCTGTGTTGGCAAGTGCTAATTCGTCTGCTCTTTTTTCTTTCTCTTTATTTTGAAAAGCAAGCTCTGTGTTGGCAAGTGCTAATTCGTCTGCTCGTTTTTCTTTTTCTTCATTTTGAAAAGCAAGCTCTGTGTTGGCGAGTGCTAATTCGTCTGCTCTTTTTTCTTTCTCTTTATTTTGAAAAGCAAGTTTCCTGTTGGCGAGTGCTAACTCATCTGCCCGTTTTTCTTTCTCTTTACTTTGAAAAGCAAGTTCCTTTTGATTTTCTAGAACTTCGTTCGCTCCTTTGAGTGCCTTTATTTCAGCAAGAAGTTCTAGTTTACTCTTTTCTTGTTTACCCATTGTTAACGAATTTAGTTCTATGTAGTTCAGAAATTAATAATCTTATCAGCGTTGCTTTTGCATGTAGGTATAAAGATACAAATTATATGGAGACGTTTAGTTACTTAAAATCAATGCTTTAAGGAAAAAAAGGTATTAATTTTTAATTTGGCTAAGCCACTAATTTTAGTTCAATATTTGTCATTTCTAGTGGTGCTTTATACCAATAATTTTTAGTGGTCTGTTATTCAGTTTTTCCTGAATAATTTGGAGTTGATTTTTGCTAATTGCATGAAAACTTGTTCCTTTAGGTAGATGTCTTCTAATGAGTTCATTTGTGTTCTCATTAGTACCTTTTTCCCCTGAAGAATATCGATTGGCGAAGTATATTTCTATACCAGTATTTTTAGTATTTTTTTCGTGTCTTGCCATTTCAATTCAATTATCATAAGTCATAGATTTTTTAAGATTATTGTTTCATTGATTTAACTTTTCAGAAAATACTTTAGCCACTTCATCTGTTTCTTTATGCGTGATTTTTCAATAGATAACCTTTCTAGTTTGTTAGCCTGTTGTTGGGTGAAAAACCCAGCTTCAAAAACAGAAAGGTCTTAGAACCTATTCTCTAACTATTCTTGTTTCACAATGAACCCACTGGCCTGAGACAATTAAGAAACTTCAACAGAATACTCTACAAGCATCGTTATCAATCTTTTATTTTTCTCCCTTGTCAAGATTGAAGCAGGTAACAATCTTGAGTCTTCTAAAGAAGCTTTTCTATGTCCAGTAATTTTTTGATAAGCATCACTTTCTACAAAATTTACAAAGATTTCTATGGAGTCATATTCGACCAGTATTACTGCATCCCATTTTTCATCTTGCGGCCCAATTAAAAAATCTTGGCTTTCACCATAATATAAGATGCTTCCAACTTTCGTTTTTTCGAAAATTTTTTCAACTTGTTTCTTATAGTATTGATAGGTTTCTTTCCCTGTTTTGTCTTTTTGAATATTCAAAACCTCTATTCCCGTATAGTCTGCAATAGTTTTATATTTTAGTAAATTAAGCATTACAATTTTCCCATGGCCTTTGAATTTATCATAGCAATGCTTCCAAGATTCTTCCGTGGATCCTATATATTTTTGTTTTGTACTTATTTTTGCGGTGTCTTCTTTTAGATTTTTAGGCGCAGCATCTACCTCTTTATTTTCAGATACACAGCTATTCAATAGAATAGCAAAAGTTAAAAGTGAACTAATTTTTATTAATTTAAGCCTGTTTATTTATTTTAAGGTTTATTATGTATTCTAACGATCAATACATTATGTTTTATAAAAAATCCCTGAATGTTTTGGAAACTACGTCCTAATTATTTATTTTTAATCATCTCGATAAATAATTGAAATAGGTTGTTATTTAAAGTCATATTTTAAAAGGTCATTTCCTAAATTTGCGATGTATAGCGTTTTACCATCTGCAGAAAAAAACATCCCTGTAAGAAATCCTGGAAGTAAACTCTTGTAATCTGACGAAATTTCTAGATTTTCTTTCGTAGCTCCCTCAAAAATTATGTGTTGAGAATGATTTTCTAAATCGACCGCTACGACCTGATAATTTAAAACTAAGGCGACAATTAACCTTCCTTTAGTGTCAATAAGAATATTGTCAGGGTATTGGACGCTAGCGACAACACCTGAGTATTTCGTTTTTCCGCTGCTGGAATCAACGTCAAACGAATGCACTCTGTGCCTACCCGTTTCTGCAACAAAAAGTTGTTTTTCGGCCTTATCCATTACAATTCCATTAGCGCAAACAAGACCCTCGGCAATTTTGTTAGGAATACTATTTAAGCCTGCCATTCTATAAATAGCTCCATTTGGTAACAAATTTTTTATTGGGTCCCACAGTTCTTCTAAAGTTGTGTTTTTCATAGATTGTGTAAACCATATTGCTCCTGTTTTATCGCGGTAAATAGAATTTATTCCATACGGATGATCGTAGATTAATGTTACCTTTTCAGAGGCTATGTTGGTTCGATAAATTTTTCCACTTGCAACATCACACATTAAAAGATGTTTCCCATCGGGTTCTAAATTTATTCCATTTGGCGCTGTAGTGTTTTCAGATGAATCAAGACTAAAACCCGCATCAGCGAAATTGCCAAAAGGGCGATTGGAACCGTCTTTCTCTATTAACCGAAGTCCTTTTGCTTGATCTACTACAACAATACGTCCATCTTTTAAAGCAGCGCCGTCCTCTGCCCTTAACAAACTTCCATTACCTGGAAATAAATTCTCTTTTTGATAGGTTAAATATGGTAATCCGTTCGTTGGTTTATCTGATACTTTGATTTGGGTAGCTGAGTTCTGACCGATACAGTGAATAGACATAAAAGTAAAAAGGACTAAGCAGTAAACTGTTTTTTTCATGTTTTATAGATTTTTAGTGTATTTTTTTATTTTAATTGTGCCCACCGTTAGTATTATGGTTTGTGGCGGTTTTGAAACACAAATCTTTCAACTTATATCGATGTTTATTTATTTCTTAAAGACTTTTGTTTAGTACATCACTGCCATAAACTATATCCATCTTAAGTTAGTGTTTTAATAAAAAGATTAAATTTAAGCAATTAATCAGAAAGAATAAAGGAGAGGATTAAGATTAGTATACGCGTTGAAGCTTTTGACTTCGACAACATTGATAATTGGTTCTCTTTTCCACTATAAACTACGTTTAGTTCTTTGTGAGCCTTTCGTTATTTAATTTCCTTTTGAAGTATATAATAAGAAGATGGTCCATCAATACGATCCTGATTTTTGTATTACCATCCGCCCAAGTATTGTTACCTATATAGGTGTTAAGCGTATCAGCCTCTTTTTCTCCTTCATGTTGAATGATCAAACCGTTCGATATTGATGTAACCTTTAACGAATGTGAGTAAAGGCCTCTTACTGGGCCAATGTATTTACCTTCCAAAAGTTTAGTATTAATATCTACCGCTACCTTTTGAGGTGTTTTTTTATCAAGAATTTTCCAAGTAATTGCATCTGCAAAGAAACCAGCACCTTTTGGTCCCATTGTATTTACTAAACATATAATATATAAATCTTCATCTGGGAAATATCTAGTATCCGTTAAGAACCCATTTATTGAACCTCCATGTCCAATTCTGTGATTCCCAAAATTTGAATAATTAACCAGAGCTTTACCATAATTAAGGTTTGATTCATCTTTTAATTGGCCAGGTGTAATTAATAATTGGTATGATTCTTTAGATAAAATTTTTCCATTATGAATAGCTTTCATCTAAGTTAATAAACCTTGTGAATTGCTAGAAAGAGAACCATCAGAAAATGGTCATATGTGAATTAAATGTGTCTTTTGTTCTAAAACATCTGGAGTGTAACTATATCCGTAAACTTTATTTTTTATTATTGCAGAGTTTGAACTATATGATGTGCTGGTCATTACTAATGGATCAAAAAATGTTTCTTGTAAATACTCTTCGTATGACTGATTAGTAATTTTTTTAATAAGTAACCCCAGAAAAAAATAAGCTGAATTATTATACATTAATGCTTCACCTGGTTCGAACATAAAGTCTTTAGATTCAACCAACCGAACTAATGAGTCTCTAGGAAGGTCCATAATCGACATTTCCCAGAATTCTTCTAAAGCTGTATAGCCTGCAATACCCGAAGTATGATTAAGTAAATGGTCAATAGTAACTTTACGTCCTTTAGTATCGAACTTTAAGTATTTAGTAAAATCATCATCTAAAGAGAGTTTTTTCGCTTCAACTAATTTAAGAATAGAGGCAGCAGTAAACTGTTTTGTAACTGAGCCAATTTCAAAAATACCATTATCAGGTAAAGGTGCGAAAAGCTCTAAACTTGCATAACCGTAAGATTTTTTCATCAGAATTCTCCCATTCTCATAAATTAATATTGATGCACTAGCAATTTTTGAGCTATAAATACTTACTTGAAATAATGAATCTGCATATGACTCTACTAATGATGTCTTTTCAGTTACAGTATCTGAAGTGTTTTTTTTTCTTGACAACTTATGGTAGCAAATATTAATGCTAATAGAACTGGTATGTTTTTATTCATAATTATTTTTTTCTTATTGAAGGCTAACATTTTTGTATTTAGTTTTTTAAGTGGTTAACCACTAAAGTTAGCAAATAAATAAATAACAGGTAGAAAGTCCACGAGGACTTTCGTAGATTGGCTAAACAAAGCGATTAATGACACACAGCTTAAGTTTGTCTTTTAATACTTTTGATAAATAATCAGAATCATTATTTATGGAGTGAGGAGGGAAATTATTGTAATAGAGCTTTGTAGAAAAGAAGGTATTGCTCAGAACCTTTATAATAAGTTGAGTAAAGACTTCATGGGATCTAATAAAGTCTGTTCCTTAGCACAACTACCTTAAGTTTTTTTTAAAGTTAGAGGACAATACAGGAGAAATATGTAGTTAATAATTAAATTTATTGTTATTTTAGTTTAAATCAAATTATAATTATGAAAAAATATATAATAACAATAATAGGAGTATTATTTTTTAATATTAACGTTAACTCTCAAGAACAAAAAATTACAATTAAAGTTAAAGATGTTAACAGAAAACCAGTTGCTGGAGCCATAATTCTTTTTGATGATGTAAAGCAAAAAATATGGACAAATGTTAAAGGGGTTTTTAAAACGAAGTTAAAAAAAACACCAAAAAAAATTAGTGCTTTTCATCCTAATATAGGAATATCTACAGTAAAATATAATGGTCAAAGTGACGTATCAATTATAATAAAAAAAGGAAATGACACCCATTTGTTTAGCAATTCTTCAAAAAAAATAATATCCACTCAATTTAATACTATTTATGACTATTTAAAGGGTAAAGTTTCTGGAGTAAACATATCCTCAGATAATATTATTAGGATAAGAGGTTACAATTCAATTAATGGTGATATGACTCCTCTTTTTATTTTAAATGGAACAGAAATTCCAAAAGATGTGTTTAGTTTAATCATGCCTGATGAAATTGAATCTGTTACAGTTTTGAAAGGACCAGATTCAGCAGTTTATGGAATAAGAGGTGCAAATGGTGTTATTATTGTTAAAACCAATCGATATTAACGATGTCTTGAAAATTTCAAATTATAGTTTTAGTAGTTGATCAGTAAAAAAAAACATTTTTAATTAAATCAAAATAAGTATCGCAGTGGTTTATATTATTTACTAGTTTTCTTCTAAATTTATGTTGAAAGCTATAAATTAATAGGCTTTGTTACATCTACTATAATTAGTCATAAAGTCTTAAACTAATTCATTTTCAAGAAGCTAAAGAGATAAATGATTTGTAGGGTGATCTTTTAGGGTTCAACAGCTGGTTTTTCTTTATTAATCTAACTACTTCTATTCCTGTTATAGTTCTCTTTGCTGATTCCAATTATTTAAACCCTAGGCATAATATTATACGCCATTTTAAAATTAAAGTAAGTATAGTCTGTTTAGTGTCAGCCAAAAGTAAACTTTTAAAGAGATGATAATATTAAATATGTTTCTAGCTTTTCCGTAATTATGAGCTTTAATTAAAATGTTTGCCAATGGTTTTGTATAAGATTAGTTGCGTGGTTTAAGCACTAAAGTTAGCAAATAAATGACAGATAGAAAGTCCGCGAGGACTTTCGTAAGTAGACAAGAAGCCAGCAATAAATTATATACGGCTTAAGTTAGCATTTTAATAAAAACACTAAATTAGACATATAAATTAGAAAGAACAAAAGAGGGGATTAAGGTTATGATATACGCAGAAGCTTAAGACTTCGTCAACATTGAAAATCACCTCTCTTTTCTACACAGATTTCGTACAGTTCTATGAGGCTTTTTAGACCTCGATT
Source organism: Arenicella sp. (assembly GCA_047614925.1). Taxonomy (GTDB): domain Bacteria; phylum Bacteroidota; class Bacteroidia; order Flavobacteriales; family Flavobacteriaceae; genus Polaribacter. The sequence goes on along the minus strand of JBLHIE010000004.1, from coordinate 2,753 downwards.
TTAAGTCGTTGAAACTCGCGTAGTATGTCCTTTCAAAAAACATTTTCTTATGAATAAAGATATTAAACCTTTTACAATCCTGATTTAGAGAATATTTTCGCATTTCGCTCAAGCCCAAAACTTTCTAAATCCAGAATTTAAGTAAGAATTCTACCATTTTAGTTTTTAGAGTTTGAGTAAGTTTACACGTTTTATAAATTAAAATTTATCCAAGCGAAAGAGTGTTCCACATTTTTCAGTTTTTCTTTAAAATTTAATATTTTTAAAACTTCAATCCTATTTTCAGAATTTGAGTGAGCTATGAATGCCAACGTCTGGCCTAAGAGTTGTTTTAATGGATTCTTAGGTATTGTTAGGCTTCATTTTTGTTCTTTATTTAACTTCTAAAATGTATTTCTTATTTTGTTATATTTGGCAATTATTATCAATCATAAACGCTTGGCTATGAATAAAAATAAACCTTTCAACATCATTCATTTTCTGGTTCTAATATGTAGTGTGGCCTTTATTTCATGCAACCCTCAGACAAGAGATAAGGAAATACCAAAACCCCTTCCTAACATCCTCTTAATAGTTGCTGATGATTTGGGTTATACAGATTTAGGTGCATTTGGTGGAGAAATTTCAACGCCTAACCTGGATACACTCGCCAGTCAAGGAATTCTTTTCTCCAATTTTCATACGGCACCGATATGTGCGGTATCAAGGGCTATGTTATTGTCAGGAAATGATAACCACATTGCGGGAATGGGGTCAATGTTTGCCGATTCAGCATTAAGTACAAATTGGGGTTATGAGAGGCATTTGAGCAAAAGAATACTTTCAGTGCCTCAACTTATGATGGATGCAGGCTATCATACTTACACTGTTGGGAAATGGCATTTGGGCGAGGAAGAGGAAAACAGCCCGAAGGCAAAAGGTTTTAAACGTTCATGGAACTTACTTCAAGGTGCTGGTAATCATTACAATAGTATTGGGTTGTCAAAAAGTGGTTCTTTATATCGTGAAAATGGAAAATTTGTAGAATACCCTAAGGGGCGATACAGCACAGAGTTTTATGCCTCTAAATTAATTGAATTTTTTAAGCAAGACAAGGATGATGCAAATCCTTTCTTTGCATTTGCAGCATTTACTTCGCCCCACTGGCCACTTCAGGCACCCGACGAATTTGTTCAGAAGTATAATGGCAAGTACATTGCAGGATATGATGAACTTCGGCAAAAGCGTTTTAAGTCAGTAAAAGCAAAAGGGATTATTTCTAAAGACGCAAAACTTCCACCTAAGTTGGAGGAGTTAATCCCTTGGGATGAATTGAGAGCAGATGAAAAACTTATTGAATCAAGAAAAATGGAATTGTATGCGGGGATGGTAGATAATCTGGATTTTCATGTTGGTCGGATGATTGATTCCTTGAAGTCATTTGGTCTTTATGAAAATACACTAATAATTTTTATGTCTGATAATGGAGCCGATGGTAGCGATTTTTATAATAATTCACCTTACAGTGAATTTCTGCACGCTACATACGACAATACTTATGATAACATGGGGAGAGAAAGTTCTTTTGTTGTGTATGGTAAACCTTGGGCTCATGCTGGAATGGCACCTTTCAACAGGTATAAGACATTTACAACCGAAGGAGGAATCAGAAGTCCGTTTTTGATAGCCGGACCAGGGGTACATAAGAAAAGGGAAATTAGTCATACGTACATATCCTTACTTGATCTTGCACCTACCTTCTATGAAATTGCTGGTGTTGTTTATCCTGGAAAATACGACTCAGATAATATTTCACCTCTTTTGGGTGCGTCATTGGTTTCATTACTTTCAGGTGATTCTAAAGAAATCCACGATGAAGAGTATATTTCCATCCTTGAGCACAATGGGCGGGTTTATGTTAGAAAAGGTCCCTGGAAATTGGTACAGATTGACAGTCCCTTTGAAGAGGAAGATTTTATCTTATTCAATCTTGACAATGATATGGGAGAGACTACAGATCTTAAGCTTGAATTTCATGAGAAATACCAAGAACTCTTAAAATTATATAGAGATTATGTTAAGCGAGTTCAGGTAATACCTGTGGAATAGCATTCCTATATTTAGCTTGAGCCTAACGTTTAGTTCAGGGCAAGTAGGTCAATAGAACGCGATAAACTTTCAAGTTTGTACTGAGCCAAATCGTTGTATTTTGTTTTTAATTTATTTATTATTAAAAGCCAAATACAAAGATTTGGTGGTGTTTGTAAATAGTCCTGGACTTTCGTAAACCACCAAACTTCCTATTTGCTATATATAGCTTAAGTTTGTCTTTTAATACTTTTGATAAATAAGCAGAAAGAATAAAAGAGAGAATTAAGACCACTATATACGGTGAAGCTTTAGACTGCGACAACATTGATAATCGACTCTTTTTTCTACTAATAATTACGTTCAGTTCTGTGTGAGACCTAGATCTCGATTTTAAGTTGTTGTGAGTAAAAGTAGGTTATTCTTTTATAAATCAGTTTTTATGAATATAGAAAGAAATTTTTGGAGTCGACATTAGCAAAGATGTATTTGATGTTCATGAAAGTGAGGTTCTTAAAACGTTGCGGCAACCGTAAAGCTCATTTTTTTAGCGGTAGCTGGATGTAGAAACTCTATAAATTCTGCATGTAAATGCAATCTATTTTCCTTCTTACCATACAAATCATCACCAACAATAGGGGTGTTTAATCCGTCTTTATGAGCAGCATGCATTCTTAATTGATGCG
>JBLHIE010000003.1:0-52372 GCA_047614925.1 Arenicella sp. | reverse complement strand
CAAAAATAAATAACCCAAAAGTAACTAGGGTTGCAGGCAAGGTAAAGAAGATTAGCAAAGGTCTTACTACCATGTTTAACAGCGCAATTACCACCGCAACTATAATTGCAGAAAAGTAACCCGAAACGGCAATTCCTGGTAAAATACGGGCCAAAACGATGACCGCCAATGCCGTTAATAAAATTTTTAAAAATGCTTTCATAAGAATTGATTTTGATTTAGAACCCTATCGTTGCTTTTAACAAGAATGCATCATATACCTGCTAGGTTTTTATACACCAAAGCGAAAAGCATACCAAAATAAAATATATGCTTTTTTGTCAGGTTTTAAAAGAATCCCATTTGTATTTAAACTCAAAAAAAAGTAATTTCGTTTCAAACAAAATACACCCATCAAAAAAAATCATACACTATTGCATGCCACACATTCTTAAAAATAAAAACCTAGAAATTCACATAGACCTTCCTGCTGAAAATTATAATTCTTCTAGATTTGATTGGACTGGGAAAATTGTGAATGTAATGTTTCAAAACATTCAATTGGCAAGTATTGAAAGTCTTACTTCTAAAAATGAAACGCAAATTGGAAAAGGCTTTTACAATGAATTCGGAATTGATACTGCATTGGGTTTTAATGAGGCAATCATTGGAGATTGGTTTCACAAGATAGGTGTAGGCTTATTAAAAAAAGAAAGTGAAGCTTATATTTTTAGTGAAAATCATAAAATTATACCAGCTAAATTTCAAACAAATCACACACCAAACACCCTTTTAATTGTCTGTACAGCTGCTTTACGCAATGGGTATTCCTATCAATTAAAAAAAGAAATTGCAATACAAGAAAACGGTTTTACCATAAATTATAGTTTAGAGAATACGGGTGAAAAAGAAATTATTACAGATGAATATGTTCATAATTTTACAGCAATTAACAAAGAATTCATTGATGAAAATTACATACTGAAATTCCCTTTTCAACTAAAACCTGCACTATTTATAGAAACTGTGAATCCTGAACAAAAAATTGAAGTTGGCCAAACTGATCTTAAATTTAAGGGCGCTCCTAAAGAGCAATTCTTCTTCAGCAACCTCAGCGGTAATGAAAAGGTAAAAGCACAATGGGAGTTATTGAATTTAAAAAGTAAAATCAGTATTTCTGAAACAGGTAATTTTAAGACCGATAAAATAAATGTTTGGGGATGGAAACATGTCATTAGTCCAGAATTATTTATAAGTGTTTCGGTGAAGCCTGGGCAATCAAAAAAATGGACAAGGAGCTACAACATTGCTAGATTTCCATAATTACTAGAGGTTAAAACCTACACTTCCTCAATGCCAAAACAAAAACTACTCGCTTTCTTGCATCTCTGTTACTTTGCGCTCTAACGCCGCTTGAAATTCTTCCATAACAGGTTTTACAGTGCTTTCTGGTATGTCTTCAACTTTAATATACATCAAACCGTCTATGGCGTTGTTAAATTTAGGATCTACATTAAAAGCCACCAAACGAGCGTTTTGCTTCACGTATTTTTTAATTAAAACTGGTATTCTTAAAGCGCCAGGTTCAATTTCATCAATAATTTTATCAAACTTTTGAAGGTCTGCTTTTGTTGCATCAAATACAAAATCTTTGTCGCCGTCTTTTAATTTTATCTTGTATTCTTTCTTTGGTCTAATATATTGTGCAATATAAGGGTCATAATAATGAGATTTCATAAATTCTATCATTAAAGACTTAGAGAAATCTGAAAACTGATTGCTAATAGAGACACCACCCATTAGATATTTGTATGCTGGATAGCGCAATGTTACATGCACAATTCCTTTCCAAAGTAAAAATAAGGGCATTGGTTTTTGCTGATATTCATCAATAATAAACGCTCTGCCCATTTCGATGGTATTGGCCATCATTTGATGCAATTCTGGCTCTATTCTAAACAAAGTTTGCACGTAAAAACCTTTGATTCCGTATTTTTTATAAATTTCTTTACCAAGACCCATTCTATAGGCACCCACTAACTTATTAGCCACAGCATCCCACAATAGTAAATGATGATAATAGGTGTCAAAGGTATCTAAATCGATCTCTTTATTGGTTCCTTCGCCAACGGCCCTAAAAGTAATTTCTCTTAACCTACCAATTTCATGTATTAAATTAGGAATCTCTTTCGCACTTGCAAAAAACACTTCGTAATTTTTACTTTGCAAAAGTCTGCACTCTTTTTCTCTTAAGGTATTTATTTCTGTTATAAATAAACCTGAGCTTCTTTGAGGAGCAATTTTCTTAACAACTTTTTTAATTTTAATGTTTTGCCTAGAAATTAATTTGTGCGCTTTTTCAAAAGGATTTGCCAACATATAGGTCTTCTTTCGTATAAATTCATGAAAGGCTGGTAGTGTTGTAAATTCGTCCTGATCTTTTACAGAAATGGGTTTTCCGATTCTTACTTTAATAACTTTACCACCTTGATGCATTACCTCAGAAGGTAATTTAGCAGTTCTTAACGTATCAGAAAACTTAGATAAGAAGTAAAATAATCTACTATTCTTAGCATGAAAATAAATAGGAATTACGGGTACATTTGCTTTTTTAATTAATTTTATAGCACCCTCTTCCCAAGGCTTGTCTATATTTAATTTACCGTCTTTATAAGTAGAAACTTCTCCTGCAGGAAAAATACCCAAAGGTTTTCCTTCTCTTAAATGCAACAGTGCACTTTTAATTCCTGCCATACTTGATTTTGCATCCTTTCTTGTTTCAAAAGGATTTACTGGCATTACATATGGCTTTAGTGGTGCTACCCTGTGCAATAAAAAGTTGGCAATTATTTTATAATCGGCTCTTTTTTCAATCAGCAATTTTAATAATAACACACCGTCAATACCTCCTAAAGGGTGATTGGAAATGGTAATAAACGGCCCTTCTTTTGGAATTCTTTTTAAATCTTCTTCAGGAATTTCGAATTTGATTTTACAATCATCTAAAATTCCATTTAAAAAATCTAAATCTGATTTATTTTTGTTCTTGTCGTAGATTTTATTGATAGCAGAGATGCGAAGTACTCTTAAAAGAATCCAACCAATAAAAATTCCTGAAAAACCAAACTTCTGTAAACCAATTACTTGTGCAATTTCCTTTGAGGTTACTAATGACATATTTTACGATTAAATAGCGCCGCAAATATACTACAAAAAGTAAATGACCCGTATTATTTTATTGCTAAAACAATCTGAATAGTATCTTTATTTACCTGTGTTAGTAATGATGTTCCTTTCTCTTCAATACTAGCGATCGCCTTTTCGTCAAAATGGCGCACCGTATATAAATCAACTTCTTTTTGAACCTCTATTTTAAACTCTTTTTTTAATTCGTTGTAAAAAGCATCAAAATTATTAAACTTATTATCAATACACACAGAAAAACTCAAAGCAGAATTCTGAATTAAATTTACTTTTAACTGATACTCATGTAATTTTTGAAAGATATAACTGATGTTATTTTCTACCATAAAAGAGAAATCTAAAGCCGCAATTGACACCAATATTTGTTTTTTCTTTACAATAAAACAAGGAATAAAAGGCACCAATCTTATGCCTTGCGTAACCCTAGTTCCGGTTTCTTTAGAGTTGATAAAAGAACGCACCAACAAAGGAATTGCTTTTCTTTCTAAGGGTTGTAAAGTTTTTGGGTGAATTACAGAAGCACCATAAAAAGCCATTTCAATTGCTTCTTCATAAGAGATTTGTTCTAACAAGGTGGTTTTTTCAAAAACTCTAGGATCTGCATTTAAAACACCTGGTACATCTTTCCAAATAGTTACATTTTCTGCATCTAAACAGTACGCAAAAATACCTGCCGTATAATCGGACCCTTCTCTACCTAAGGTAGTAGTGTTTTCCGTATCATTAGCAGCAATAAAACCTTGTGTAATATTTAATTTAGAGGCATCTAACTTCGTGCTTATAATATCTTGAGTTAGCGCCCAGTCTACTTTTGCATCTCTGTAATTGCTGTCGGTTTTTATATAATTCCGCACATCAAACCAATTATTTTCGATGCCAATTTTTGTCAAGTAAGCGCTTACTATTTTAGTAGATAATAATTCTCCAAAACAGATAATTTGATCATAAACATAGTTAAATCTTTGCGAAGTATTTCTTGCCAAAAACCAACTTAATTCCCCTAAAAGGATGTCTATTTCTTTATAAATAGCATCGTTTTCATCAAACAAACCATGCATTAAATTTTTATGAAAATCTTCTACAATTCCTAATTTTTCAGATAATTTATCTGTCTTATTATAATAGGCATCTATTACGGCTTCAAAAGCATTTGTAATTTTTCCCATTGCAGAAACTACAACTACTGTGTTTTCTATACCTTCACTTTGTAAGATAGCCGTTACATTTTTTACACCTGCGGCATCTTTAATGGAAGCACCACCAAACTTAAAAATCTTCATTTTTAATTATTTTGAATAAATTTGGCTAAATTTTCTTTGTTCATTTGCACCACAGACCAATCATGTAAATAGGTTGCTCCTGTACTTTTATAAAAATCAATTGCGTTGGTATTCCAATCAATTACTTCCCAAGCAACTCTATTGAAATTGTTATCGTACGCAAATTTTAAAACTGCAGTATACAGTGCTTTTCCAGCGCCAATTTTTTGTTTACTTTTGGTTACAATTAAGTCTTCTAAATGAATTGTACGTCCTTTCCAAGTAGAGAAACGCTCATAAAATAACGCAATTCCTATAATATTATTTTCTTGCTCTGCCACATATACTTTAAATTTAGGTGCATCAGAAAAACCATCTCTCACTAAATCTGCAACCGTAATAGCTACCGCCTCTGGTTCTTTTTCAAAAACTGCCAACTCTGTAATTAAATGAAATACAGCTTGCATGTCTTCTTCTCGTCCTAGCCTAATTTGAAAGTCCATAATATTTTTATTTTAGTCAAAGATAGTTTTTTAGATTTCGCAGAAAAATAATTAGCTATTTTATACAGTAATTTTTAAAATGTTTAAAATTGATAAAAAAACAAGGAAGGAAAACCAACTAAAATTGATTACGAAATCGTTGTAGGGATTTAAATAAAAGAGCATCTTTGTACCACCTTTTTAAACAAAAAACATGTCGAATAAAAATCAGACTTTAGGAGAATTTATTATTGAAAATCAAGACTCATTTAAATATACTTCTGGTGAACTTTCTAGATTAATTAACTCTATAAGATTGGCTGCAAAAGTGGTAAATCATGAAGTAAATAAGGCTGGTTTGGTTGATATTACTGGCGCTGCTGGAGATACAAACATACAAGGTGAAGACCAACAAAAGCTAGATGTGTATGCGAATGAAAAGTTTATACAATCGCTTACAAAAAGAAATATTGTTTGTGGTATTGCAAGTGAAGAAGAAGACGATTTTGTAGCCATTAACAGTCATAATGAAAACAACCAAAACAAATATGTAGTTTTAATAGACCCTTTAGATGGTTCTTCTAACATTGATGTAAATGTGTCTGTAGGTACCATATTCTCTATATTTAGAAGGGTAACACCATTAGGAACCCCTGTTCAATTAGAAGATTTTTTACAAAAAGGAAACAAACAAGTAGCTGCCGGTTATATCGTTTATGGAACCTCTACAATGTTGGTATATACCACTGGAGACGGTGTAAATGGTTTTACTTTAAACCCAGCAATTGGTACGTTTTACTTATCGCACCCCAACATGACCTTCCCAGAAGACGGTACTATTTACTCTGTAAATGAAGGGAATTATATGGATTTCCCTTTGGGAATAAAAAAATACATAAAATACTGCCAAGAAGAGGAAGATGACAGGCCTTATACAAGCAGGTATATTGGTTCTTTAGTTTCAGATTTTCATAGAAACATGATCAAAGGAGGTGTGTATATGTATCCAAAAGGCTCTAGAAATCCAAATGGGAAGTTGCGCTTACTATACGAGTGCAACCCAATGGCTTTTATTGCAGAACAAGCCAATGGTAAGTCTTCAGATGGCTATACAAGAACCATGGATGTTGATCCTACGGAGCTACATCAAAGAGTGCCTTTTATCTGCGGAAGTAGAAATATGGTAGCTAAAGTGGAGGAATTTATGCAGAAATTTGGTGAATAAATCTTATTGATACAGTTATAAATTAACAAAAGCGTAAAATTTTGTACAATTGCATCCTATTTATTAACTTTGTCTATCGAACGGAATACGAATTTAAAACAAAAAAAACATGGCTTTTCAATTACCAAATTTAGACTATGCATATGATGCATTAGAACCAAATATAGATGCAAGAACTATGGAAATTCACCACAGTAAGCATCACAACGGATATACAACAAAATTAAACGAAGCAATTACAGGTACTGATTTAGAAGGAAAATCTATAGAAGATATTCTTACCAATTTAGACATGAGTAATGGTGCTGTAAGAAACAATGGAGGTGGTTTTTACAATCATTCTTTATTCTGGACCGTAATGAACCCAAAAGAGAAAGGTTCTTTATCTGGAGAATTAAAAGAAGCTATTGAAGCTGTTTATGGTTCTAAAGAAGGCTTTATAGAAGCTTTTTCTAAAGCAGGAGCTACTCAATTTGGTTCTGGTTGGGCTTGGTTGTGTGTTCATAAAGGTGGTAAAGTAGAAGTTTGTGCTACACCAAATCAAGACAATCCATTAATGCCAGGTGTAACTTGTGAAGGGACTCCTATTTTAGGCTTAGATGTTTGGGAACACGCGTATTACTTAAACTACCAAAACAGAAGACCAGATTATATCAATGCGTTTTTCAACGTAATTAACTGGAACGAAGTGGCAAAAAGATACGCAGAAGCGAAGTAATTAAGTACTTCAACTTATATAACAAAAAAAGCATCCTAAATTTAGGATGCTTTTTTTTTGAATCATTATCTTTTCTTAATAAGACCTTTTATCGTTTCCTTCATAAAAATTGATAAATGCTTCATTTACCACTCTATTTCCTCCGGGTGTTGGGTAATCTCCTGTAAAATACCAATCTCCTAGATTATCCGGACACGCAATGTGTAAGTTTTCTACGGTTTGATAAATAACATCAACCTCCGCTTTTATATCTTTGGTTTTTAACATTTCAGCAATTTTAGCAGACACTTCTTCAATAGCGAAAGGAGCATAAATTTCTTTTACAAAATTGATAATGTCCTCGTCCTTTGTACCTTGTTGTGCTTTCGATTTTTTATAAACGGCATCTATAATACTTTCTTGTTTGGTGTCTTTTAACAACTCAATTGCTGCTTTAAAGGCAATAAAAGCTTCAATTCTAGCCATGTCTATTCCGTAACAATCTGGATATCTAATTTGTGGCGCAGAAGAAACTACCACTATTTTTTTAGGTGCTAACCTATCTAAAATTTTAATAATACTTTTCTTTAAGGTTGTTCCTCTAACAATACTATCATCTATAATAACAAGATTGTCTGTTGGTTTTACAACGCCATAGGTAATATCATAAACATGTTCTACCAAATCATCTCTACTACTATCATCGGCAATAAAGGTTCTTAATTTTGCGTCTTTAATGGCTATTTTCTCAAAACGTGCTCTTTCAGATAAGATTTCTGTAACTCTCTTCGCAGACAGCTTTGCACCACCCGCTAAAATTTTAGCTGTCTTTTGCTCGTTTAATAAATCTTCTGCGGCCTCCGTCATTCCGTAAAAAGAAGTTTCTGCCGTATTTGGAATGTAAGAAAAAACGGTATTCGAGATATCAGAATCAATCGATTTTAAAATTTTTGGAAATACTAATTTCCCTAAATTCTTTCTTTCTTCATAAATGGAAGCATCACTTCCTCTAGAAAAATAAATCCGCTCAAAGGAACATGATTTCTTTTCTCTCGGTTCTAAAACTTCTTCTATAGAAGTTTTCCCATTCTTTTTTATAATCAGTGCATGGCCTCTTTCTAATTCCTGAACATCTTCTATCTTTACATTAAAAACAGTTTGAATCACGGGTCTTTCTGAAGCAACCACAACTACCTCATCATCTTCGTAAAAATAAGTTGGTCTAATTCCGTTTGGATCTCTCAAAACAAAAGCATCTCCATGCCCTACTAAACCTGCCAAAGCATAACCACCGTCCCAATTTTTTGCAGACCTACTTAATACGTTTTGTAAGTCTAAGTTCTCTTCAATAAATGGTGAAGCATCTTTTTTATTGAATCCTTTTATTTTTGCTTGTTGGTACAAACTAGCGACCTCTTCTTCTAAAAAGTGACCAATTTTTTCCATGACAGTTACCGTATCTGTAAACTCTTTTGGATGCTGTCCTAACTCTACCAATTCTTCTAGCAATTGTTTAGAGTTGGTCATGTTAAAGTTACCAGCAACTATTAAATTTTGATGACGCCAATTGCTTTGACGTAAAAATGGATGCACACTTTCAATACTGTTTTTACCAAAAGTACCATAACGCACGTGTCCTAAAAACAAGTTCCCTATGTATGGCATGTGTTCCTCTTGCCAAGCAACATCATCCTTTTTGTCCGGATTTTCTTCTAAAACACCATTTAATCGATCGTTTATTTGAGCAAAAATATCTTGTATGGGTTGCGATTGGTTAGAACGCACTCTACTTACATACCTCGTTCCTGGGGCTACGTTAAATTTTACACTGGCAAAACCAGCACCATCTTGTCCACGATTGTGTTGTTTCTCCATTAATAAATACATCTTATTAATTCCGTAAAAAGCAGAACCATATTTATCCTTGTAAAACTGTAAAGGTTTCTTTAATCGAACAAGTGCAATTCCACATTCGTGTTTAATAGCGTCACTCATTTTGTATCGTTTTTAGTGTGTTGTGTTGTTGTGAATTTTAGTTTATTTCAAAAAAAAATCCGCAGTCGAAACTGCGGATTAAATTAAGATATTTTTATATCAAATTGTGTTAACTCTTTAAAAGCTTGCAGGCGCTCTTTAACCTCGTCTTTCGTAAGTTCTTCCATGCGCGCTGTTCCAAATTTCTCTACACAGAAAGAAGCCAGATTAGAACCATAAATAATTCCGTTCTTCATGTTCTCAAAAGAGATGTCTTCTGTTTTTGCTAAATAACCACAAAAACCTCCTGCAAATGTATCTCCTGCTCCTGTTGGATCAAAAACTTCTGCCAAAGGCAAAGCGGGAGCAGAAAACATTTTCCCTTCATTGAATAACAAAGCTCCGTGTTCTCCTTTTTTAATCACCACATATTTAGGACCCATTGTATGAATCTTCTTCGCTGCATTTACCAAAGAGTACTCGCCAGACAACTGTCTTGCCTCTTCATCATTAATGGTAATTACGTCTACTCTCTTTAAAACCGTGTGTAAATCATCTAAAGCAATGTCCATCCAAAAATTCATAGTATCTAAAACTACCAACTTTGGTCTTTCATTCATTTGGTCTAAAACAGAAGCTTGTGTTAAAGGATGTAAATTTCCTAACATCACAATACCAGCATCTTTAAAATTTTCTGGTACTACCGGTGTAAAAGTTTCTAATACATTTAATTCTGTAATTAAGGTATCACGTGAATTCATATCATTATGATATTTCCCACTCCAAAAAAATGTTTTACCATCTTTTATAACTTCAATTCCTTCAGTATTAATTCCTTTGGCATTCATCATTTCTAAATAAGAAGCTGGAAAATCTCCTCCAACCACAGAAACAACGCCTGTTTGCACTCCAAATTGAGAAGCTGCCAGGCCTACAAAAGTTCCAGAACCTCCTAATATCTTATCTGTTTTACCAAAAGGTGTTTCAATAGCATCAAAAGCTACCGTACCAACTGCTAATAATTTACTCATTTCTTAGTTTTTATGCGTAATTTTGCATTGTACAAAAAAGCGCTTTTTAAAAGGGCAAAAATAAGTTTTAAAAATGACTATTAAAGAAATACAAGAAGAAATTATTGACGAGTTTTCTATGTTTGATGATTGGATGGAACGCTATGAGTATATTATAGACCTTGGAAAATCTTTACCTATGATCTCTGAGGAATACAAACGTGAGGAAAACCTTATAAAAGGTTGCCAATCTAAAGTTTGGTTGTACTCTGAATTAGATACGGATAAAATAAAATATACTGCAGACAGCGATGCTATTTTAACAAAGGGCATTGTGGCATTATTGTTGCGCGTTTTCTCTGAACAGAAGCCAGCAGACATTTTAAGTGCAGAAACTACCTTTATAGATGCCATTGGTTTAAAAGAACATTTAAGCCCTACAAGAGCAAATGGTCTCGTTTCTATGGTAAAGCAAATAAAAATGTATGCAATTGCGCAACAAATTAAGGCAGAAAAGTAACATCACGAGGAATTAAAACCCCCCTTGTTTAAAAAAAATAAGAATGACCGATAAAGAACTAGAAGAAATTGGAGACAAAATTGTAAATGTTTTAAAAACGATTTACGATCCAGAAATCCCTGTAGATATTTACGAATTAGGTTTAATTTATGACGTTTTTGTGTCTGAGGATAACAATGCAAAAATATTAATGACCTTAACTTCTCCTAATTGTCCGGTTGCAGAAAGTTTACCTGTAGATATTGAAGAAAAAGTAAAGTCTTTAAAAGAAGTTAATACTTGTGAAGTAGAAATTACCTTCGATCCAGCTTGGACCTCAGAAATGATGAGTGAAGAAGCAAAGTTAGAATTAGGGATGCTTTAGACCTCGTTTAGTGTTTAGTGTTTAGTGTTTAGTGTTTAAAACTAAAAAAAGCTAGGTAAAATATAGATTTTCTATCTAGTATGCGAATATTGATTTAGTGGGAAATTGTCTATCTAAACTTTTAAAAAACTCGAACACTTTTTTTCTTTGATGTACTCCAAAGAAAATATTTTGTTTTTCATCGGAATTGTTCCGAGAACAACTTTTAAAAACCTGAAATTTAAATAAAAATGGCAGAAGAAATTATAAATAGAGTTGCAAGTAGCCAATTAAAAACATTTGACCTTGAAGAAATTTATCCTGCCGGTGACCGTGTTTTATTTGATATTAAAGACTGGTTGTTTCATGAACTTATTTTAAAGGAAAAAGATTTTAGAGCGTCCGTTAAAAACCACAATTGGTCTCAATATAAAAATTCTTTTGTTGCGATCACCTGTTCTGTTGATGCCATTGTTCCGTCTTGGGCTTTTATGTTAATTGCTGCAGAGGTTACCCCTTTTGCTAAAAAAGTGGTGGTTGGAGATTTAGAATTATTAGAAACAGTTTTGTACCAAGAACTTTTAAGTTTTGTAGATTTAAGAGATTTTACAGATTGCCCTGTTATCATTAAAGGGTGTGCTGAAAAACCAATTCCTAATTCTGCATTTGCTTTTTTAATTGCCAAATTACAACCAATTGCAAAATCTATTCTCTTTGGAGAAGCATGCTCTACAGTGCCTTTGTATAAGGCTAAAAAATAATTCTACCCTTTTTAAATTATATATAGTGAACAGATTACTCCTTATTTTATGCTTAGTCATCGCGTCAAGTTCTTATACACAAGAAAATAAAAAAGATACGGTACCACAACCTAAATGGAATGTAAATGGTAGGCTTGCGTTTATTTTTAATCAATCTTCTTTTTCTAACTGGGCTTCTGGTGGACAAAATACAGTTGCAGGAAACATAAACTTAAACTACGATTTTAACTATAAAAAGGAAAACATAAACTGGGACACTAGAATAATTACAGGGTATGGTTTAAGTCATATTAGTGAGAAAGGTTACCGTAAAACAGATGACCGTTTCGAATTAAACACACTTTTAGGAGTTAAAACAAGTACGTATTGGTTCTTATCTTTTATTGGAAACTTTAGAACACAATACACCAAAGGGTTCGATTATAAAAAAGAACCCAAACAATTAGTTTCAGCGTTTTTAGCACCTGCTTACTTAACCTTCGGACCAGGAATGCTCTATAAGAAGTCTGATGACTTAAGTTTAAACATTGCTCCTGCAACCGCTAGGTATACTTTTGTAAGTGATTTTTTCTCTGGAAGATTTGGTGTTAAAGAAGGTGAAAATACCGCATTTAGTTTAGGTTTTAACCTTTCTGGGTATTACAAATTTAGCATCATGGAAAATGTGGAAATGGAAAACATTATTTCAATGTATGCTGATTATTTAGCCAATGTAGGTAATGTAGATTTAGATTATCAAACAAACATTCGTTTTAAGGTGAACAACTATATTAAAATGCAAATGACCTTCCATACCATTATCGATGATAACTCTTCAAGTAAAATACAGTTTAGACAATTGTTTGGACTAGGTGTAAATTACGATTTTCACGAAAAAGTAACTTACTAACAGTTTGTGGTATCTACTCAAGTAATCCGATACTTTTGCAAGAAAAAAAATAAACACAAAATGAAAAAATTATCAATCTTATTTTTAATTATAGGTATTAGTTTCTCTGCAAAAGGTCAAACTGCTAAAGAATTAAAAAAAGAATTAAGCACAACAAAAACAGCAATCACAAAATTAGATAAAAAAGCAAAAGCTTTACAAACAAAACTTAATGCACTTCCCGGATGGAGAAAAGGTGCTTTTGGTACTATTGGTGGTAGTTTATCTGGATTTAACAATTGGTACGCAAGAACTGCGCCAACTGCTACTGCTGGAAGTATTGGTATTACGGTTAATGCATTTGCTAATTTAATAGAAGAAGCGTTTTTCTGGAGAAATTCTGCAGCTGTTAATTTAGGTTGGGTAAAGTTAGATGAGCAAAGGGTTGCTGGTGATGAAGGTTTTGATACTGCAACAGATGTTTTTACTATTTCTTCTTTATACGGTAGAAGACTTAATAAAATATGGGCAGTTTCTGGTTTAGCAGAATATAGAACTACTATTATAGACAACTTTAATAACCCTAGTTATTTAGATATTGGTGCAGGTTTTACTTGGACTCCCAAAAGTGACCTTGTCGTTGTTATACACCCAGGAAACTACAATTTTGTATTTAGTGGTGTAGACAGTGTTTTTGAATCTTCTTTGGGTGCAAAAATTGTTGCAGACTATACTACAAATTTCAAAGGTATTAGTGTAAAATCTAACGTATCTGTATTTCAAAGTTATGAAGATTTAGATTTATCTAACTGGACTTGGACAAACTCTTTTGGCTATACCTTATACAAAGGTATTGGTCTTGGTTTAGAAGTAGGTTTGCGCAAAAATAAGCAAGAAGCATTAAACAGTGCTTTGCGTGCAGACCCATTAGCTTCTTTTAATACTATAAATAACAAGTTGCAATCTTACTACTTACTTGGTTTAAGCTATGCTTTTTAATTAAAAAAATACTTTAAGGAAACCTCAAAAAGAAATTTTCGAGGTTTTTTATTTTATGTAACTTTGTATTTCAAACAATTTTATTCATGACATTATTAATAATTTTCGCAACTATTTCTATATGCTTTTCATTTCTATGTTCTATTCTAGAAGCTGTTTTATTAAGTATTACGCCTACTTTTATCAACCTTAAAAAAAGTGAAGGTGCCGCGTATGGAGCTCAATTAGAAATATTTAAAAAAGACGTAGACAAGCCTTTAATTGCCATTTTAACTATCAATACAGTAGCACATACGGTAGGTGCAATTCTGGTTGGTGTGCAGGCTAAAGTAGCTTACGGAGAGGTTTACGGTACTGAAATTAAAACAATTTTAGGTATTAAAGTAACAGAAGATGTTATGGTGGGTATTGTGTCTACAGTAATGACCATTTTAATCTTAGTGGCTTCAGAAATTATTCCCAAAACAATTGGCGCAACCTATTGGAAACAACTGGCAAACTTTACCTCTAAAGCTCTAAAAGTAATAATTTTTCCATTAAAATGGACAGGCATCCTTTGGACTTTGCAGTTAACCACAAAACTAATTGGTGGCAAAGGACATGGTAGTATTTTAAGCAGAGAAGGCTTTTTAGTAATGGCAGATATGGCTGAAAAAGAAGGCGTTTTTCAAAAAAGTGAAAGCAAGGTCATTAGAAACTTATTAGGCTTTAAAGGGATAAAAGTAAATGATGTAATGACACCAAGATCTGTATTAGAAATTGCAGACGAAACACAAACTATTATTTCTTTCTACAACGAACATAAAAAATTAGGTTTTTCTAGAATTCCGGTGTTTTCTGAAAATCCAGACGCTATTACAGGTTATTTTCTAAAAGACACGCTACTAGAGGCTATTATTAATGGCAATGGCGAAGAAACATTGGCTTCCATAAAAAGAGAAATTATTATTACAGAAAGAGAAATTTCTATTGCAGATCTATTTGACAAACTAATTAAAGAAAAAGAACACATTGCCTTGGTTGTGGATGAATATGGATCTGTAAGCGGTATTGTATCTCAAGAAGACGTTATAGAAACCTTGTTAGGTCTCGAAATTATGGACGAAAGTGATGACGTCGAAGACTTACAACTATTGGCAAGAAAATCTTGGAAAAACAGGGCAAATAAAATGGGGAAAATTGAAGGTAGGAAAGCAAAATAATAAATTATTTTGTCTATTTACTCAATTTAAAGATTCGAAATGCACCTTGAATTACCAAAGTAAAAATGACTGTTCCAATAATTAAATCGGGTTTGTTAGAACGTAATTTGATTGACTTCTCCACTGTGAAAGAAAATCAGTCTTCGATTCGGAATGTCAAAATCTAAACTTACAATATTTGAAACTCCCTCTAATTTCATTCAAATAAGATGCTCCTCTGAAGGACGATCCATTTTAGAAATTTCAAATATTGATTTGTTCATTATTTATGTTGTTTTAGAGCAATACCCTTATTTACAACACCTACTCCTCCTTATATTCATCATATAAAAAGTTATTATAGGGAAAACGTTCGATGTGAATTTTCTTCACCTCTTCATACACTGTCTCTTTAAAATCCTCTAAATTCTCTTTATTTAAGGCAGAGATAAAAATAGAAGTTTCGTTTTTGTCATTCATCCATGTTTTTTCCCAATCTTGCAAGGTGTAATGTATCTTAGTTTTTTCAATAACAAGATCGTCTTCTTCAATAGTTTCATGCGCATATGCATCAATCTTATTAAAAACCATTACTGTTGTTTTGTCAGAACATTTAATATCCTCTAAAACTCCATTTACAGAAGCAATATGATCTTCAAAGTTTGGATGCGAAATATCTACAACATGCAACAATAAATCTGCTTCTCGAACCTCATCTAACGTAGATTTAAAAGATTCTACCAATTGGGTTGGCAGTTTTCTAATAAAACCAACGGTGTCTGTCATTAAAAACGGAATGTTCTTAATAACCACTTTTCTAACAGTAGTATCCAGTGTTGCAAATAATTTATTTTCTGCAAAAACATCACTTTTACTAATTACGTTCATCAAGGTAGATTTCCCAACATTGGTATACCCAACCAAAGCAACACGTACCATTTTTCCACGATTTTTTCGCTGAACAGCCATTTGCCTGTCAATGGTTTTTAATTTCTTTTTAAGAAGATCTATTTTATCACGTATAATACGTCTGTCTGTTTCAATTTCTGTTTCACCAGGACCACGCATTCCAATACCCCCTTTTTGCTTGTCAAGGTGAGTCCAAAGTCTTGTTAAACGCGGCAATAAGTACTGGCATTGTGCCAGCTCTACCTGCGTTTTTGCAGAACTTGTTTGTGCTCTTTGTGCAAAAATATCTAAAATCAAGTTGGTTCTGTCTAAGATTTTACAATCCAACACTTTTTCTATATTTCTAATCTGTGCTGGCGATAACTCGTCATCAAAAATAGCGGTACCAATACCGTTAGACTCTATATAAGCTCTTACTTCATCGAGCTTACCAACTCCTAAAAAAGTTTTAGGGTTTGGTTTTTCCATCTTTTGAACAAAGCGTTTTACGGCAACTCCACCAGCGGTAGAAGTTAAAAATTCTAACTCGTCTAAATACTCATCAGACTGGGTTTCATCCTGTTGCTGGGTAATTACACCAATTAAAACTGCTTTTTCAGAAATTGCTTCTTTTGGATCTATCATAGACTACAAAAGTACGAACTATTCTTCTCTTTAAGACATAAAAAAACGGTAACAAATGCTACCGTTTAATTCATTAATTCAAATTCAAATTCAGAAAATTTACAACGTTTTCTGAACTTCAAAATTAGTCTTTTACTGTAATTGTAATTTACAAAATGTGTTAAGAAACCTTTTTTTTTATGTTAATAAATAGCTTTTAAAAAAAGAAAGTTTGTGGCGAGTGAAATTCAAACTAACATCCATTAGAGGTCTGCATTCGAACGCCCATAGTCACTGAAAAAAGAGGGAAGTCTTACTTCTTTGCTTGCTGGCCAAAAGCCTCTCTTAATTTCTGATCATTTAAAATATATTTCTTGTACTTACCATCTCTGTATCTGTAGTAGATAAAAAAGGGCATAAATAAAAACGACAAATAGAAAACTCCCAACCCCATTACAATTTGTGCTTTCTCGTGTTCTGTATTTATTAAATACGCGCCTACTGCCATCCAAACTAAAAAGACAATAAACATTATTTTTAACGCTATCTTCATATTGCAAAACTACAAAAGTTCTATCTTTAATCTTTGAAAATAATCGAAAAGACAAAAATTGCATAAATGAAATCTATTTTAGTATTTTTGATTGGTATGAGCCTCATTTCTTGCCATCAAATAAAAGACACAGCCATAATGACTAAAAAAATTGTAATTGCACACCGAGGCGCTTCCGGATACTTGCCTGAACACACCATGGAAGCAAAAGCCATGGCGCATGCAATGAATTGCGATTTTATAGAGCAAGATGTAGTATTGAGTAAAGATGATGTTGCCATTGTAATTCATGATATTTACCTGGGTGATGTTACCGATGTTGCCACTAAATTTTCAAAAAGAAAAAGAGCGGATAATAGATATTATGTAATTGATTTTACTTTTGCAGAATTGCAGACTTTAAAAGTGTTTGAGCGTTTTAATCCTGAAACCGGAGCACAGTTGTATCCGAATCGTTTTCCAAAAGGAGCGGGTACTTTTAAATTGCACTCTTTTGAGCAGGAATTGCAATTGATTCAGGGTTTAAATAAAAGCACCCAAAAGAATATCGGAATTTACCCTGAAATTAAAGACCCTGAATTTCATAAGAAGGAGGGGAAAAATTTAACGGAAATCGTTTTAAAACTGCTTAAAGACTACGGATATAATACGAAAAAAGACAACTGTATTTTACAATGCTTTGATGCGAAAGAACTAGAGAGGATTCGTATTGAATTCAAATCAGAATTATTCTTGGTACAACTCATAGAAACACCTCAAGAAACAAAACAACTAAAACACTTTGCTACCTATGCAGACGGAATTGGACCCCACTACAAACAAATTTTAAAACAAAAAGTAGCGGGCAAATTTACCTTTACTTCTTTAGTTGCTGATGCACATGCGTTAAATTTAAAAGTGCATCCTTATACTTTAAGAGCAGATGTTTTAGATGAGTTCTCTTCATTTGAAGAAATGATGGAAACACTTTTAATAAGTGCCAATGCAGATGGTGCTTTTACAGATTTTCCTGATTTGGTTGTACATTATTTAAATACTAAAAAATAAAATGGAAAAAATAAATTATAAAATTGACCATTCTACTAATAATTTTAAGCTTTTTAACGCTTCTGATGCACTACAATATACTGCAAGTTGGTTTTTAGAATTCGGAAAAACAACTGCTGAAGTTTACAGTTTAAAAAATGAAATTCTCTATGCAATTACCAAAAAATTTAAATTTTGGCAATGGAGAATGTCCTACAGTATTATCACTAAAAGCAAAGAAACACTTGTTTTAAATTCTAAAAACGCCGCCAATTCTATTTTTAAACTAAGTTTAGAAAAGGATTTTTATGAGATTCAAATGCACTATTTCCAAAAGCAATCGGTTTTTAAAAATGGCTATAAAATAGCAGAAATAAATGACGGTTTCTCTGAATCTATAGAGGAAAACACCAGCAATCTTTTAGTGTTAAATACCAAAGATTTAGAATTAATTTTTTTGCTGTACACCTGTTTAAAAACGGGCGTTATCAATCAAAAACCTATTATGAAGTCACAGAAAGAACTCATTTCTCTAGAAGAAAAATGGGGTGCTTAATTTTTAAGAAAATTTAATCTTTTAGGACCCTAAAATACTTGGTAGAAACTGGAGGAATACTAAAAACATTAAAATAGAAAAGGAGATAATTAATGGTTTAGAAATTTGTTTCTTTTGATGCTTCAATTCTTTTCCTAAATTTTTATTCCAATAATACTCCACCAAAACAGCATAGCCAATTAGGTTGAAAACCATTGTTAAAAAAAAGGTTTTTGGAAGGTAATTCAAAAGCAAAATCGTTAAAAAGGTATACCCAATTCCAAAAATAAATACTTCCATTCTCGCCTTCGGTTTGTTCACTTTCTTTAAATTACTCATTAATAAAACGGCTCCAAACAATGTGCTAAAAAAAATAGTGAAACCCTGTATGGCTCTTTTCGAATACAAGGTTGGTGTTGCCAATTCTTCAATGGATGCTGCAGGAATATCTTCTATTTCTTTTTCTTCCACTAAAATATCCTTTTCTAACAAAACAGGATTGTGGATTATGCTCCCTTTTTCAATGATATTTCTATTTTCTAACTCCCAAATTACTGCTTGTATCGCTTCGTCTGTGTAGGTGTCTTTATCCTCTAAAATATGAACTAACGCTGCATTAGACTTCTTTAACATATTTTGAGTGAAATTATTTGTTCTCATTTTAATCTATTTTTTTTAGCTAGTAACCTCTATTAATTTATTTCTATAAGCAGTTAATAGCTTCGATTTAGAGATAAAGCCAATGTATTTATTATTTTCGATAACAGGCAAATTCCATGCACCGCTTTTCTGGAACTTCTTCATAATATCTGTCATCCTATCTTTACCAACCGCTATAACTTCTGGCGGTTTTTGCATCACTTCTCTAGCAATTACTGTATTGTACAATGTTTGGTCGAACATAATAGGCCGAATATCATCTAATAAAATAATACCTAATAGTTTATTGCTTTCTTCATGTACTACAGGAAAAATATTCCGCTTCGATTTTACAACGGCTTCTTTTATCATTTCACCCAAACTCATATTCGGATACACAGCAATAAAATTACTTTCGATAACCTTATCAATCTCCATTAAAGTTAAAACGGCATGGTCTTTATCATGGGTAATTAATTCCCCTTTTCTCCCTAATTCCATGGCATACACAGAATACGGATGTACGTATTTTGCAATCGAATACGAAATTGCAGCGGTAATCATCAACGGAATAAAAAGGCCATAACCACCTGTAACCTCTGCAATTAAAAATATTGCAGTAAGTGGTGCGTGTAAAACACCAGCCATTAAACCGGCCATACCTACTAAGGTGAAATTACTTTCAGAAATACTAGAAAGTCCGGTGTTATTTATAATTTTTGCTACCACATTCCCTAAGATACTTCCCATGAATAAAGTAGGTGCAAAAATACCACCAACACCGCCAGCACCAAAAGTTAAGGCACTTGCTATAATCTTAAAAAAAACCAAGCCAATTAATAAGAAAATAACAATCCAAACATTTGTTAAATCTAAATGCATGAAATTGTTTTTTAAAGCTTCTTCCGGATTTCCAGCAATTAAATTATTAATCACCTCAAACCCTTCACCATATAACGGGGGAATAAAATACACCAAAACACCCAAACCTGTTCCACCTACTAACATACGTTTAACTGGAGAATCTATCTTATCGAAAAATTTCTGAATTCTGTCGTAAACTTCCGTGAAGTAGACAGAAGTCAACCCAGTTACGACTCCTAAAATAATATAAAAAGGAACGTCTTTTATTGAAAAAATATCTGCTGTTTTAAAAGGAAGTAATACATCTGATCCAAAGAAAAAATATGAAGTAATAATAGCCGACAATGATGCCAAAAGTAAAGGCAACATAGAAGCAATTGTAAGATCTAAACTAAACACTTCTATTGCAAAAATTATTGCAGCAATGGGTGCTTTAAATATAGAAGATAGTGCGCCGGCAGCGGCACAACCAATTAACAAACTTCTAGTGGTTTGATTTAAATGAAATAAGCGTGCAATATTAGAGCTTATGGCAGCACCTGTTGCCACTGTTGGGCCTTCTAAACCAACGGAACCACCAAAACCTACCGTTATAGGAGCTGTTAACATAGAGGCAAACATTTTTTTGCGCTTTATAATTCCTTTGCGCTTAGAAATTGCAAAAAGTGTAGACGGTATACCGTGATCTACTTTCTCTTTTAATATAAATTTGATCACAAAAAAAACAATGGTAAGGCCTATAATAGGAAAGACAAAGTAAAAAGCATTGTGGTAATAACGCACTAAACTTCCTTCTAAAAGATGCTGAAAAAAATGCGTTAGATTTTTTAAAATAAGTGCCGCAACACCAGATAAAAATCCGACTAGAATACTTAGAATATAAATAAACTGACGTTGAGAAATATATTTATATCTCCAAATTAATATCTTTTTGTATATTTTTCTTGTTGTTGGCATTGCTTAAAAACAGCAGTTTTAGAAAAGCTAAAACTGACATTGTTATTTTTTTAATAGTTATTATTACTCGTTTTAAATATCGAAATTATTTTAATTTAGACAACACATCTGTTCCTAAAAAGCCATCATCTTTATTATAATACTAAGCCCTACTTTTAAGCATTTTAATACTCTTAATAGTTTCTAGACCCGATAATAAAATATACTCTCCGCTATCTTTTGCTTCTTTAAAAAACTGATATACTTCCATCGCATACGTTTCAGGATCGAAATAAAAGCACCAGATATCTTTACCTACTTCTTTAGAATAGTTTGCTTTTAAAACCAAATATTCTTTCCCTTTACAAGTTTTGGTTGTTACTTTTTGATTGATAATGGTCCCTTTATCTTTCAACTTCATTGGCCAACCATACAAATAGATATAATAATTTTTAAACATTTTTGCACGTTCGCAATTCAAATTGTATTGCTCTTTTAAAGCTCCAGACGGTGCTGTGTTTCCGTTCATTAAAAAACTACATTCCTCCTTAGACACCACATGTTTTGTAATAATAGTATCTCTTTTAGCTTCTACCGAAAAATATTGCTTCGGAAGATCTATTTGTATGCTACTTTTTCTTGGAGTTCTTTTTGGTGTTTCCATGGTAACAAAAAGTTCGCCCTCAAACGTTTCCCAATTATTATTCGGGTCGTGAAACTGAATAGATTTTTCTAAAAGTTCATCACCCGTAATTTTTTGGGTACATGCAGCGATTGAAATAAATAATAGTAAAAGTGTGAAGGTGTTTTTCATAGTTTAAAAGTACTAAAAAAAATAGGTAAAAAAAGACCTCACAAATCTTGATGCCGAAACAAGTTCAGTCTTAGCCTGTGAAGGCTACATTTTTTAAAGTGTTTTTTACGCTTTAATATCTAATTTTAAACTTAATTCTTTCAATTGCGTTGCATCTATAAAAGCAGGCGCGTCAATCATTACATCACGTCCAGAATTGTTTTTCGGAAACGCAATAAAGTCTCTAATGGTTTCTTGTCCGCCTAAAATAGCAACCAATCTGTCCAATCCAAAAGCCAAACCTCCGTGTGGTGGCGCACCATATTCAAAGGCATCCATTAAGAAACCAAATTGTGCTTTGGCATCCGCATCAGAAAAACCTAAATGACGCAACATGGTTGCTTGCATTTTCTTATCATGAATTCTTATAGAACCTCCACCGATTTCATTTCCATTTAAAACCAAATCGTATGCATTTGCTTTTACAGCTCCAGGATCTGTATCTAAGAGTTCCATTTGCCCTGGTTTTGGTGAAGTAAAAGGATGGTGCATTGCATGATAATGCCCTGTTTCTTCGTCCAATTCTAATAACGGAAAGTCAATTACCCATAAGGGTGCAAACACTTTTGGATCACGCAACCCTAAACGCGCTGCCAACTCCATTCTTAAAGCAGACAACTGTGCTCTTACTTTATTTGTATCTCCTGATAACACACAGATTAAATCTCCTATTTTTGCTCCGGTTTTTTCAGCCCACTTTGCTAAATCTTCTTGATCGTAGAATTTATCTACAGAAGATTTGAACGTTCCATCTTCATTTACACGACAATAAATCATTCCTAAAGCACCCACTTGTGGTCTTTTTATCCATTTAATTAAATTATCAATCTCTTTTCTTGTGTAGGTATTTCCTCCAGGAACTGCGAAACCAACCACCAATTCTGAGCTGTTAAAAACGCCAAAATCTTTGTGTTGTGTAATTTCATTCAACTCACCAAACTCCATCCCAAAACGAATGTCTGGTTTGTCATTTCCATACAAACGCATTGCATCATCGTATAACATTCTTGGGAATTTCTCCACCTCAACATTGTTCACTTCTTTTAACAAGTGACGCGTTAAGCCTTCAAAAATATTTAAAATATCTTCTTGCTCTACAAACGCCATTTCACAATCAATTTGTGTAAATTCTGGCTGTCTGTCTGCACGTAAATCTTCATCTCTAAAGCATTTTACAATCTGAAAATATTTATCCATTCCACCAACCATCAGCAATTGTTTGAATGTTTGTGGCGATTGTGGTAATGCGTAAAACTGACCTTCATTCATTCGAGAAGGCACCACAAAATCTCTTGCACCTTCTGGCGTAGACTTGATTAAATAAGGTGTTTCTACTTCTATAAATTCTTGATCAGACAAGTATTTTCTTACTTCCATCGATACTTTGTGACGGAAAATTAAACTGTCTTTTACAGGATTTCTTCGAATATCTAAGTACCTATATTTCATTCGAATGTCTTCTCCACCATCCGTTTTATCTTCAATTGTAAAAGGCGGCGTAATCGATGCATTTAAGATTTCTAATTTAGAAACCAGCACCTCAACGGCTCCAGTAGCCATTTTAGAATTCTTAGATTCTCTGTCTATTACCGTTCCCGTTACCTGTATTACAAATTCTCTACCTAGAGATTTTGCTTTCTCCATCATTTCTTTTGACGTGCGCTCTTCATCGAAAATTAACTGCGTAATTCCGTATCTGTCTCGCAAATCTACCCAAACCATAAAACCTTTATCGCGCGATTTTTGTACCCAACCCGCTAAAGTTATCTCTGTATTTATGTGCGATGCTCTTAACTCGCCACAAGAATGACTTCTATACATTTCTTTTCTTTTAATGAACCGCAAAATTAAACAATTTCATTAGAAAAAACCTTTTTTGGGCGTTCATTTCTATTCCGAAAATTCGGAAGAAATACCCCGCTTTCTGCAGGCGCTTTTTTTAAACAAAAAAGAGGACAAACAATTGCTGCAATCGGTAACGCAGAATCCGTCCAATTCTTTGTAAATTTGTATTTATGAGTGTCATTAATATTCAAGAAAAATTTAAGTTATTTTCAGACTTGTGGTCTCCAAAGAAAGTAGCCGAGTTAAACGGACAACAAATTTTATTAGCCAAGCTAAAAGGTGCCTTTGTGTTTCATAAACACGATGATGAGGATGAGCTTTTTATGGTCATCAAAGGTTCTTTAGATATTGAGTTTCGAGACAAGACAATTACATTAAATGAAGGTGAATTTTATATTGTACCAAAAGGCATAGAACACAAACCAATCGCAAAAGAAGAAGTGCACATCGTACTTTTTGAGCCATTAGGTATTAAACACACAGGAGATGTTATTGCAGAGATTACTGTAGAAACATATGATACAATTTAACAATAAAAAAGTATCAATTCTCGTTTTATTGAGTGTTGATAATTGATAAATAATTATTGAAGATGAAACTATATTTAGTACCAACACCTATTGGCAACCTAGAAGACATGACTTTTAGAGCCATTAGAATTCTAAAAGAAGTCGATTTTATTTTAGCCGAAGACACGCGCACAAGTGGCAAACTCTTAAAATATTACGAGATTGCTACGCAAATGCACAGTCACCACATGCATAATGAACACAGATCTATTCAAGGAGTTGTAAACAGAATACAAAACGGAGAAACCTGTGCTTTAATTTCTGATGCTGGAACGCCTGCTATTTCAGATCCAGGGTTTTTATTAACAAGAGCCTGTGTAGAAAATAACATAGAAGTAGACTGTTTGCCTGGCGCAACTGCATTTGTACCTGCGCTGGTAAATTCTGGTTTGCCAAATGATAAATTTATTTTTGAAGGATTTTTACCAGTAAAAAAAGGAAGGCAAACCCGTTTTTTATTATTAGCAGAAGAAACGAGAACCATGATTTTTTATGAATCGCCCCATAAATTAATAAAAACCTTAGGGCATTTTATAGCCTATTTTGGAGCAGACAGACAAGTTTCTGTGTCTAGAGAATTGACAAAAATGTTTGAAGAAACCATTCGAGGAACTGCAACAGAAGTATTAGCACATTACACAAATAAGCCACCAAAAGGGGAGATTGTTGTGATTGTTGAAGGAAAGAAATAAATTAACCCTATGACAATAAAACAATTCAAAACAAAACTAAAAGCAAATCCAACCACAATTACATTTGCAGATACCATGCAAATAATTGAAGAGAACTACCTCTTTACACCAACCCCTTTCGCCAATGGAGAACTCAAAAATAAAGCTGGAGAAAACACGGGTTCTTGTAAGTTATTTGCATTTGCTGTGCATCAACAATTATCAAAAGAAGAAACTTTATGCTGTTTTTGTGAACATTATAAGAATGTTTTAGAAGATAAAAACGGAACAAGTCACCAAAATATTAGAAACTTTATGAAAACCGGTTTTAAAGGTTTGTCTTTTAAAAACGAAGCCTTAACATTAAAAAAATAAGATTAATATTGAGAACCATCGTGTTTCCCAACTTCAAAACCATTTTTACCTAAAAACTTATTTCCGCTATCAATTGCGTCCTCTTCTAAAGTTGTTCCCATAGAATCATTCCACCTATTTAAATAACCAAAGAGAGAAATAACACCTAACATCTCCACAATTTCACCTTCATCCCAATACTTGTATAAAGTCTCTTTAATTTTAGCATCCACAGCATTTGGCACAATAGAAGCTGCCAAAGAAAAGTCTAAAGCGGCTCTTTCTGCTTCTGAGAAAGCAGCATGTGTTTTGTATTCCCAGATATTCTCTAACTGTTCTTGAGCTGCACCGTAACGCTCTGCGGCCCTAATTGCGTGCGCTTGGCAGTATCGGCAACCTGTTGCATTGCTAGAAACCCAAGCGATTATTCTTTTTAAAGCAGACGTAACCCGTCCTTCGTTTGCCATTACCGCCTTATTTAAATTGATAAAAGCCTTAGAAATGGCAGGTCTGCGCTGCATTGTTAGTACAGAATTTGGGCAAAAACCTAAGGTTTCATTAAAAAATTCTGCCAATTCTTTGGTTTCTAAATTGTGTTCTGCTGAAAGTGGGGTTACTAAAGGCATTTTTTATATCTTTAAAATTATTATTGTGATTACATTTGCAATAAAGCACAATTTAATACTTCATTTTTTTAAAAACAGAATTTATGGCAAAAAATATAGTTACAACCGTTTGGACAGGAAAATCACATTTTGAAAGTGACAATCCAAGTGGTCACAAATTAACAACTTTTAATAAATCTCTAGACAATGGAGATACGGTTGGTTTTGCTCCAAAAGCATTAATGCTCTCTTCTTTGGCAGGTTGTTCTGGTTTAGATGTAGTTGCTATGTTAGAAAAAATGCGAGCAGAAGTTGCCGATTTTAAAATTGAAGTGACTGCAGAATTGACAGATGAGGATCCACAGTTTTATAATAAAGTAAAAGTAGATTATCATTTTACAGACAGTAATCTACAACCAGAAAAAATACAAAAAGCTGTAAACTTATCGGTAACAAAATACTGTGGGGTTATGGAAATGTTTCGTCAATTTGCAGATGTAGAAATTGAAATTTTCCTGCACGAAATTTAAAATGAAGTCAAGACAATGCTATGAGATGGACTTTAAAACCAACACCTAATAAAGAAAAGGTAGAGAAATTAGCCAAAGATTTACAGGTAGATTTAACGATTGCAAAAGTTTTGTTTCAAAGAAATATTGAAACATTTGAGGATGCTAAAAATTTCTTTAGACCCAGCTTAGCCAATATTCACGATCCTTTTTTAATGAAAGATATGGATGTTGCTGTTGCCAGAATTGAGACTGCCATCGCAAACAAAGAAAATATTTTAATTTATGGCGATTATGATGTAGACGGAACCACTTCGGTTTCACTAGTTTCCTCTTATTTAAAAACTATAACTCCCAATATTGCAACTTACATTCCGGATAGATATGCAGAGGGATATGGAATTTCTTATCTAGGAATCGATTTTGCACACGACAATAATTTCTCTTTAATTATTGCCCTAGATTGTGGTATTAAGGCAATTGAAAAGGTTGCCTACGCATCAGAAAAAAATATCGATTTTATTATTTGCGACCACCACAAACCTGGCCCAGAAATACCAAAAGCAGTGGCTATTTTAAATGCAAAAAGAGAAGATTGCAACTATCCTTTTGATGAACTTTGTGGCTGCGGCGTTGGTTTTAAACTGATACAGGCACTAGGTGTTTCTAGAAATCAAACCATTAAAGATTTTGTACCTTATTTAGATTTGGTAGCAATTGCAATCGCGGCAGATATTGTGCCAATGAATGGTGAAAATAGAATTTTGGCATATTACGGATTGCAGGTAATTAACCAGCATCCTAGAAACGGAATTAAAGCCATCATCCATCAAACAAAAAAAACGGAGCTTACCATTACGGATGTTGTTTTTATAATTGCACCCAGAATAAATGCCGCAGGAAGAATAAAACACGGTAATTATGCTGTTGAGCTTTTAACAGAAATGAACTTTGAGGCTGCTGTTAAATTCGCAGCTTCCATTGAGATTTTTAATGCAGACAGAAAGGAATTAGACAAACGAATTACAAATGAAGCGCTCATTCAAATTATTGATAATGACGAGGAAGAACGGTTTTCTTCTGTTGTTTTTCAAGAAGATTGGCACAAAGGTGTTATTGGCATTGTTGCTTCTAGATTAATTGAAAAATACTACAGACCTACTTTAGTTTTTACTAAAAGTGGTAACAAACTAGCCGCTTCTGCGCGCTCTATAAAAGGTTTTGATGTGTACAATGCACTGGAAGCATGTAGTGAATTTATAGAACAATTTGGTGGCCATAAATACGCTGCTGGTTTAACGCTCTTACCAGAGAATTATCAAAATTTTAAAAATAAGTTTGAAGAAGTTGTTGAAAAAACCATCGATAAAAAATTATTAACTCCAGAAATTTCTATCGATGCTGCACTAGATTTATCTGAAATTACCCCCAAATTTTTTAGAATTATTCAGCAAATGGCCCCTTTTGGTCCTATGAATATGAAACCTACTTTTACATCTACTTGTGTTCGGGATAATGGGTATGGTAAGCAAGTAGGAGCAGATAAAACGCATTTAAAACTAACTATTTTTCAAGGTGAAAATCAAAAAACTTACAATGCTATTGGTTTTAATTTAGGTCCTAAAATGAACCTTGTGAAAGACGAATTTGATATTGTGTATGCTTTAGATGAAAATGAATGGAATGGTGTAAAATCTATACAGTTACTTTTAAAGGATTTGAAATAATAGGGTCTTTTCATCGAATCTTGTTCCGACAAAGTGAAGTGTAAACGACGCCGAATCTTACTACGTTATTGAAATTCCTCAATCAACTAAAACAATGCTTTTCGGAATGATAGAAAACTAAGCTTCCATAGACATTAAAACCATTTTCAACTCCATATATGTAATGCTACCATCTACTTTTTCCTTAAGCGCAGTTAAGCCCTTTACCTCTCCTGCTGCCTCAATTTGATTTCTAATATTTTTATAACGCTTTAATTCTATCAATTCTAAAACATCTATATCACCAGAGGTAATATAATTGGCCAAATGATTCTCTATTGTTCCGGCTGTTAAACTGCGTTCTTTAGCGATCTCTTTTATTGACACACCTGCTTTAAAGAGCTCAAAAGAAATTTGCTTGGTCGGCTTTTTATCTTCCTTTTTTTGTTCGTTCAAGCGGTTAATTCCGTTGTCTTTACAATAGACTTCAATCGCTTCTAAAATTTCTTCTCCGTATTTTGAAACGCGTGTTTTACCCATTCCTACCACCTTTAATAGTTCCTTTTCAGTTCTAGGCAAATCATCGCACAAGGCATATAAGGTCTCTTGTGTAAAAATCTGAAAATGTGCAATTTCTAAAGATTTTGCAATACCATCTCTTAATTCACGTAATTTTAAAGCCAAAATAGGATCTCGCTTAGAAGCAACCACCTTCTTTTTAGTCGGTTCCGTTTTTTGCAAAACAGCATTCGCCCTTACTTGCAGATACACTTGAACTTTAAAACCTTTGGTCATTTTCTGTAACGCAAATAACTTCTCCTCTAATTTTTCTTGTAACGAATCAAACTGTTTTGAGAAGTCCTTTTTTACCGCTTTATTGTCCGTAGAAAAGGTGATGGTATCGATGGGTTTTTGAATACTATGCAAAGTTGTATTTAAAAAGTAAGCAATTGCTTTTATAAAACGTTCTTGAATTTGAGAACTATTTTCTGGTAGAACAGCCTCTTCAGAAATTTGTAATAACTGATTTTTAAATCCGTTAGAAACTTTCATCAATGCCACTACTCCGTCATCTTTGATGGTTTGTAAATGATCTATAACATCTCCTTTAATACTTGTTCTGTTGTTGTAAAAAATATCTATTAATCTTATTATTGGATATAAAAGTGGTTGATAATCTAATATTTCAGAAATTAAATTCAACTGAAAATATTTTTCAGATTCATTTAAGATACGCTCATCTGGATGGTTCTCTTCTACACTTTCATTAAAAACACTTACGGTGCTGTCATTAATTATAGCACTACGAGTAATGGGCGTTTTTAAAACCAAGCCCTCTAAAGAAGTACACCTACTTAAGGCAACATAAGTTTGACCGTGTGCAAAGGAAGCTTCTGCATCTATAATGGCTCTTTCAAAAGTTAAACCCTGGCTTTTGTGAATGGTAATTGCCCAAGCCAATCTTAACGGAATTTGAGAAAAAGCACCAATCATCTCTTCCTTAATCGCTTTTGTTTCTTCGTTAATGGAATAATTGATATTAGACCATGTTTCTTTTTCTGTTACAATTTCATCCGACTCATTAGGACATTGTACGGTAACCGTTTCTTTAGAAATTGCTGTAATAATGCCTATTTTTCCGTTGTAATATCTTTTATCTGTAGAAGAATCATTTTTAAGAAACATGACCTGCGCACCTACTTTTAATTCTAATCTTTCTGCATTGGGATAAGCGTTTTCACTAAACTTTCCAGAAATCTCTGCATTGAAAAAAGCACTTTTAATTTTAAGCTTATTCAGTTCAGAGTCGTTAATTAAATTCGCTCTGTTATTATGTGTTGTTAGGGTGATATAGCCTTCTTCTTTGGTTGGCGAAAAAGACGGGTTGTAGTTTTTATTTAAAACTTTAGCAGAGGCGTCAGACAGCGTATTTGTTCTAATTTCATTCAGAATTTTAATAAAATTTTCGTTTTTCTGACGGTAAATATGTTTCAATTCAATCGAAACAACATTTGCTTCTTGGTAGGCTTTACTGCTAAAAAAATAGACGGTTTCATAATGTTGCTGCAGCAAACTCCATTCATTGGGTTTTACAACGGGTGCTAATTGTTGCAGGTCTCCAATCATTAATATTTGTGCGCCACCAAATACTTTATTTCGATTTTTGTAACGTCTCATTACTTGATCTATAGCGTCTAATAAATCTGCACGCACCATACTAATTTCATCAATAACTACTAAATCTAAAGACTTAATAATATCAATTTTTGTTTTCGAAAACTTACGTTGTTGATTTGTATTTGCAATCTGATTTGGCAAAATAGGACCAAAAGGCATTTGAAAAAACGAATGTATCGTTACGCCTTTTGCATTAATTGCGGCAACACCTGTGGGTGCAACAATTACCATTCTTTTTAAAGACTCACTTTTAATTTTATGTAAAAAGGTGGTTTTTCCGGTACCTGCTTTTCCTGTGATAAAAAGATTTCTATCGGTTTTTTCTATGAACTGCAACGCAAGTTCTAATTCAGGATTTTTTGGCATTTAGAATTTTTAAGCAAGGTAAACAATCAGAAATAGTTTCATAAAAAATAGTAGTAAAAAACATCAAAGTTATGTACTGTTTTTTACATAAAGATCCTATTTCTAACTTTTTTTCTAAGCTCCATTTCTTATATTTCATGTCTCAAGTGTATTCCTTTGAAATTTAGAATAACACTCCGAAGTTATATGGGGCTAATTTGTAAACATTAACTTTAAGTTTCTAAAAAATATTTGCCCAAGGACCAGGTTTTTCAGGACCAATACAATTTCCTTTTATCATTACGTGAAAACCATCTATTGCCATAAATACTCCATTAGCAAAGGCAAGGAATGTCAATATTATTTTTACTGTCATATTATATTTTAATTGGAATTTCAGCGTAGTGTTTTATAATTTATCTTTGAACCAATTAAGGAGTAATTTATTTAGCTCTTCTGTCTTTCCAGAAAATTTATGATTTGTTTCAAATTCTTTTAATTTAAAATCATAATTAATGTCTGTCAATTTTTCTGCAATATTTTTTACTTGCTCAGGATTTACTCTTTTATCATTTGTGCTGCATAAAATTAAAAGACTACTCTTTTTATTTAATTCATCTGCCCAATAAACAACAGAACGTTTTTTTAATTCTTCTTTTTTATTTTTTTTATAATCTGGTATTAGTTTAGAGTAAACATTAGCTTCCATCTCTGGTCTATCTATAATTATTGAAAATAAATCTGTGGGACCATTTCCAACTACAGATGTAGTTATTAAATCTGACTTTTGAAGCGCTAAATATGTCATCATTCCACCTCTAGATCAACCGAACATTCCAATACGATTAGAGTCCGCTTTTTTAATAGTTTTAATAGTTCTGATTAAATTTAAAACATCATTAATATCATTACCTCCAAACTTATCATTTTCCCTATAACAGCCCGCTATAACTAAATAGCCTCTTTCTACTCATTTTGAAGCAGAATATATTAAAGTGTGAAGTGTTTTAGCTTTTGCTATTTTTCCAATTTCTTTATTTCCCCCTCTGTTGAAAATAATTGCAGGAAATTTACCTTCTTTTTTTAGTTCAGCAATTATTCCATTTACCAAAAGTGAATCACTCTTATAAACGATTACATAAAAATTAATTTTATTTAAATATTTATTAATAAATCGTTTTTAGAGATAGAATTCCAAATTGGTGGTATTTCTGAAAGGTTAATTAATTTTTTAGATTGAATTTGACCATTTTTTAGTTTTTTTAATTCTCGATAATTACTAGATTTAATCTGGTTATCTAAAATGGTGCCTGTTAGTTGTTTTGTAACGAGTTCTTTCTTTTGGGTAAGAATATAATATTTTTTTCCAAATTTAAATCCAAAATAGAGAAATCCAATTAGTATTAAGGTTCCGATGAAAAGAGTAATTCGTTTAAATAGTTTCATAAATTAATTAGGCTTTTTATTAAGACGCCTTAATTGTTCTTTTTTTTCAAGACGCTACATTGCGCATAACGGTTATTGTAAGAATAGTTACGGGTTTACGTGCGAGGATTTTCCGTAGGAAAATCAGACGTAGTAAACTTGTAACAACCTTTGGTTAAGCCCAAAATTGAGGGATTATTTTTATATATTGTTAAAAGCCCTTATTGAGTTTTTTGAGATAGTTCATTCGCCTTAAATTCAGCGAGACCTTGTATAGTTCCTTTAATACATTCACAAGGAGTTGGTCCTCCTTCCCAGGCATCTTCACAAGGCTTTTCAATTAATTCTGGCCGATTCTGTTTTATCCAATCCTTTGCTTCATAGTATACGTCAGGATCATTTGAGGATGTTTGAACAGATCGGATTTTTTTATCTTTTATTATAATATGAAAAGTGTCCGTAACATTTAAACCTAATTGAAGTGCCTTCATTAGATCATCTTTTACTGTAACAGGACATATAACTAGAGAATCATTTTTTTCTATACAGTCAGCACGATTTAATACTTCGTAATTTCCACATTCTGCCCATTTCTGATAATACAAAATAGAAGGATGTGATTTTTCAGCATATGATAGCGATAATTTCAAAGAATCTTCATTAAATGAATAGAATGCATCAATAAACTTATTTGCTATTTCAACATTATCGTTTTTGTGAATATTAATTTCAGAGTTCGTTCGATTTTTACATCCAATAAATATTAGAATAGAAAAGTAAAATATTTTCTTCATTGTTTTAATGTTTTTTGGTTTGGCTTTAAGGGCTTCTAACGTTTTTGTGTAAGGAAAGTTATGTAGTTTAAGCACTAAAGATAGCAAATAAATTACAGATTGAAAGTCCGTAAGGGCTTTTGCAAGTGAACTGAAACTAGCAATGAATTATACACCGTGTTACCACACGTTTTATTCTATTCAGTTGATAGCCAGTGTAAAGTGTTTAGCACAAATTGTTTCCAATCGTATTCCTCAAGATTCATTCCAGCCGCTTGTTTAGAACCATCGTCTTCATCAAATAACATCGCTACAAAACCGTTGGAATCGCCTAATGCAACAACTTTTCCTCGTCCAATTTCACCAGCTAACCCTTGTGAGTTACCTTTACCTCTTGGCCCAACCCCAGTATAATGCACGATATTTTCAGACGTTTCTGACAACTCCAACAAGTTTGTGTATCCTTTTCCAGTTAATGCGCTTCCCCCAAACGTGATTAGTTTGGTAATTTCCTCTTCCTTATTTCTACCATTTAAAATAGGATGTTTATTTCTTAACCCACCATTTTGATTTGAAAATTCAATCCATCCAGGATTTCCTATTTCTTTGTTATAGTTCATATTGTCTATGGTTAAGCCAATACTGGATTCGATTCCAAATCTCTTTAATAACGGATTAATTGCTTGGTCTAATGGTGCGTGTTCACTAAAAACTAAAAGTGAGCCACCATTATTTACCCAATTATATAAGTTGTTTATTTCATTTATAGTGAATGTAATTTCATCTGTTACTTCTTTTTTGGTAGCAAAGTCGAATGGAAGCGCACTTATAATCATGACAATATCAAAATGTTCTAAATAGTCTGGTGTAAATTTTAAACTATCCACTACTGTTTGATATCCATCCGATTTTGCCAAGTCAGAAAAAGGTTTTATAAAATCCCATTGAATAAAAAAGTTATGGTGAGCACCATCTAAAAGAATTTTCGGTCCTTTTCCTTTCTCATATGTTGGTTCTTCAACATTAGAATTAAATTCTGTATCGTTTGACATAGGCCATTGTCCAAAAGTCAAATTACTTGATACAAAGAGAATAAATATTGCAAAGTATATCTTTTTCATATAATTTATTTTTAATGAGTGGTAACGTGTTTGTGTATGATTTCGTTGCGTGTTTCAGCACAAAAGTTAGTAAATAAATCACAAATAGAAATTCCACGAGAACTTTCGTAAGTAGGCTATAACTAGCAATGAATTATACACGGTGTTGTAAGGTGTAATTTTTTATCAAAAACTGCTCTTCAAAACCCAATTTCAAGTATAATCCTTTTCCCATTTCAGATGATTGTAAAGTTATATAATCGCGATTTAATTTAATAGACTGATTTATTAAAAGTTTCATTATTTGTTCTGCAAACCCTTTTCTTCTTTGTTCAGGTATAATTCCAACAGAGTGAATACCTGAAATATTATTCGTTGTATGTAAAATACCTGTTCCAACAGCCTCATTTTGATTATAAGCAATATAGTAGTTCGTGTTTTTTTGAGACTTGATTAGTAATGTTGGATTTGTGAAATACCCGAAAGATTTAGAAAAAAGTATAGACCATAGTTTCGCTTCCTTTTCGGTAGACACTTTTTTCAAACTTAAATCTTTTAATTCAGTAAATATGTGAGGTGCTTTTAATGACATTCCTATTTGTTCAAACTTAAGATTAAATCCATCCTGTTCTAACAACTCAAAGGAATTACTATTGTAAATATCCCAATATGGTATTGTCAGGTTTGTAGAAGTAGATATTATTTTTTCTTTAGCTAATGCTATTGTGTCTTTGGAGATTTCTTGATTAAACCACAATCTATTTGGCCATTCTGAATTTTCAATCAAACTATGATCAAAATTCGTTTCACTGAAATATGAATTGAATGGTTCGCTCACTGTTTGCCAAAGCGACGTCAAATTTTCGATATTTAATTTTATATTGTTCATTTTATATTGATTAATACGATTCCTAGAATCATTGATGATATTCCTATTATTTTTTTTAACGTTATTGATTCTAAAGGTAAATTTAACCAACCATAATTTCCTGCAATTACAGCAAAGATTAATTGACCACAAAGCCCAATAGAAATCATTGTAGAAATTCCTAGTTTAGGAATGGTGTAGTAGTATAAACTTATTCCGAGTACGCTAAAAAAACCACTAGTAAACCATAGATAAAAAGGTATCGCTTTTACTTGTATGCTTGTTGGTGTAGATTTAAAACTAAATAGTACAAATACCAAAGCAAATACAGTACTGCTAAAAAATGCAACTAAACTTGCCAATAGTGGATTTTTTAATAAAACACCCAATTGAGCATTTAACCCACCTTGTATAGCTAAAAATACTCCTCCGATAAAAGCAAAAATTAATAAACCATAATTATTCATATGCTTATAATTAATTAGATTTTAATTCAATTCGTTCACTTATTGATGCGTTTGTCCAAGCAAATGTATAGCTAGATAGTAAGGCTATTCCTAATAGTACAAGAATGTTTATATCTATTGCTGAATTTGAACCAAACCAAAGAATCATTCCTAAAAAATACGCAGGTATTGTATTCAAATACTTTAGTTTTGAGATAAAGAACACACCAATCATCACAATAAATACTATAATAGGAAATCCGAATGTTGTTAAAGATTCTGAAAGTAAGGCACCAAAATATTGAATAATCATAGCTATTAAAATATCAAATACTTGCTGTATAAAGATTGAAAATGCCGTTTTAGGTGTTGTTCCGAATAAATAATAGCTTACCCAAGCCATAAATAAATCTCAAGTTGGCAAACTAAAGTAGGAAGCTGTAAAAACGGCTAAAGCTCCTGTTAAAACCATTGTAAATGCATGTTTTAATGATTTCATTACGCGAATAAGTTATTTATAGATTTTCTTACTTTTTTTGAATATTGAGAAGAGTCATCAACAGAACGGTAACCAATAGTTGCAATAACAGAAGCATTTAGTCCTTGTTTGTCAAGGTTTAATATCTTGTTGTACCTTTCTACTTCAAAACCTTCCATTGGACAAGCATCTATTTTTAGTTCTGCACAAGCGTTCAATAAATTCCCTAAAGCAAGATAGGTTTGATTGGTAGCCCATTTATCTTTTTCAATTTGAGATCTATTTCTAACATCTGCCTTAATAAAATCTGAATACCCTTTTAAATCAAGAAGATCAATTTGTTCCGTTTCAGACTTTCATGCAAAATATTCATCTATGTGCTTTTCTGTAACTACTGAATAATTACAAAAAACAATTAAATAAGAGGCTTCTGTTATTTGACTTTGTCCAAAAGAAGCAGGCTTAAGTACTTCTCTTCATTGGTTACTTTCTATAATAAGTACTTTATACAATTGAAGACCATAAGAAGAAGCAGATAATTGAATGGCTTTCTTTATGTGGTCTAGGTTCTCTGAAGAAACTTTTTTAGAGACGTCAAACTTTTTAGCTGCGTACCTCCACGCTGGATTGTCTATTAAATTCATAATATCTTTTTATGTTAATTCATATGGCAAAGATAGAATGAGAAATAAAGTTAAGACTTTACATATGTTGATTTAAGAATTATTCTTTATGCTTTTTCGTATTCTACTTAATTGAGTAGGTGTAATTCCTAAGTGAGAAGCGATGTGTAATTTTTGTATTCGTTGGTCAATGTTTGGGTGTTTTTGTAATAGTTTCACATATCTTTCTGTTGCATTTTCCATTACTAAAGAGACTTCTCTTTCCTCTTTTTCAAGAATCCAATTCTTTTCTAGATAGGCGATATAGAAATTTTTTAAGTCTGTATTTTCCTCAATCAATTGTCTGTATTTTTTATAATCAAGATTAATAAGAATTGTTTCTTCTAAGGCTTCTAAAGTGAAATTTGAAGGAATACCTAATAGGTAAGAAACTGTTGAGCCAGCAAAATCGGTTTCAAGGAAAATATTTTTATTATAGATGTTTCCATCATAATCAGTTGCATATGCTCTTAAAGCACCTTTACAAACAAAATGAACTTTTTTAGCAGTTTCTCCATTTCTTAATAAAGTTTCGTCTCTTTCTAATTTTTGAAATGTTATTATAGATTCAATTAATGCCCAAGAATCGTTTGAGATTCGAGCATAACTTTCAAATTTTAATTTTAATTCTAAAATGTAGTCTTCTTTAGTCAATCGTGATTTTTTTATGCCTTACAACTGGTTATATGGAGAACAAAGTTCTCGTTTACGGGGTTTCATTTCCGGATAAGAGGAACTTTTGTTCTCGTTTGGCATTTTTACTTAAATATAATAAAATGTACGTACAAATTATGACTAATAACGGCTATAAAATTAAAATTTTAAAAGGGAGTGTAATTTAATAGCATGATTAGAAAACGTTTTTTGAAAGCATCTAAAATTAAAAAAAACACTCCGAACGTATATGGGCCTAAACTCTGGTGATGGTTTTAAAACACTACAACACCTGGCAGAGGTAGCTTCAACCAACAATTGATAACAATTGAAACGGATAATTCCAAGGAGCTACTATTAATGCAGTTCCTAAAGGTTCAAATAGTATTTTACGCGATGATGGAAAGAACTGTAATGGTGTTGCTACTCTTTTAGGAGATGCCCATTTCTTTAAATACTTTATATGAAGCTTAATTTCACTAAGAACAATACTAATTTCTGTTACCTCTGCTTCTTCAGGAGATTTGTTTAAATCGTCCCATAAAGCACGCTCAATTTTATCTTGATAC
The DNA here is from genome assembly GCA_047614925.1 of Arenicella sp. Taxonomy (GTDB): domain Bacteria; phylum Bacteroidota; class Bacteroidia; order Flavobacteriales; family Flavobacteriaceae; genus Polaribacter. The sequence goes on along the minus strand of JBLHIE010000003.1, from coordinate 15,195 downwards.
TTAAGAATTGCTGTTTTCAACTTTCAATGTTGGGTTATTCTAAAGACTATCTCTTTTGTTATTTGTGTTGAAAAAAAAGCACTTTAATTCGCACTATTTTTAGTAATTACCTCTTCTGCTATAGCTATCATTAGCGCCTATTACTTATTTTTTATGACCTGTAAAATGCTCCATCGTTTTGTAAATCCCTAAGACCTTCCCCGCAAACCAATCGAATACATTTATAGACATAAAACCTTGCCCTAATCTTGTAAGCCTATACATATATCCAGGAATAGTTACCATTCTTTTCTTTTGCGCTATTGCTTTTATAATAGAAAGAGCAGTAGCTTCTGGATCTAAAATTGGAATTTTAGATTGTACACCGTCAAACATTCCTGTATTGATGTAATAAGGCATAATGGTGGTGATATGAATGTTCTTTTTTAACAGTTTCATTTCCAACCGCAAACTGTCAGACCAACCAATTACCGACCATTTACTTGCGGCATACACAGACATTTTAGGATTGGAAATAAGGCCTCCCGAAGAAGCAATATTGCAAATATGTCCAGCGTTTTTGAGGAGCATATCGTTTAAAAATTCTTTGGCAATCAACATCGGGGCATTCGCATTGACCTCCATTGTTTTTAAAATATCTACTGTAGTATGCTCATGAAAATATTTTCCTGCAACAATGCCTGCGTTGTTTATCAATACATCAACTACACCAATTTCTTGTTTTACTTTTACGGCTGTTTCTTGAATTTGATGAACATTAGATACATCCACAACAAATCCTACAATAGTGCCTTTACTTTCCAATTCTAAAATAGTTTCATCAATCTTTAGGCTATTAATATCCCAAATTATTACGTTGGCTTTTCGTTCTAAAAATAAGCGTGCCATAATTTTTCCAATGCCAGATGCGCCACCGGTAATTAGTACTGTTTTACCCTTTATTTGTTTCATGCTGTATAATTTTAATCATTCACACTTGATATTGTAAAAATAATAACCTCATAGAATTTTAGCGATAACAAATGTTATCACCTTATTGAAGTAGATGGCTCCGCATTTTTTAAGCGACTTAAATGTACAGCACTAATATTTAAATAAGAAGCAATGAAGTGCTGTGGTACTCGCTGAAATATATTAGGAAAACTAAGCGTTAAATCTTTGTAACGCTCTAGCGGAGTTTGCGTATATATGGCTTGAATTTTATCATTGAACATCATAAAGTAATCTTCTGCGATGCGTCTGCCCAATTTTTCGCCCTGCTGTAGTTTTTGATACCCACCTTGCACCATTTCTAAAGACATTACAAAAACCTCTGTATCTTCCATTGCTTGGATTGAATAGTTTGAAGGTACTCCTTTTAAAAAACTTTTATAATCAGTAGCAAATGTGTTTTCTAATGCAAAGTGAAAGGTTTTTTCTTCACCATTATTATCCACAAAATAAATTCTCAAGAAACCTTTACTTACAAAAAGCACCTCTTTACATAGCGTTCCTTCAGAAAGAAGCGTGGTCTTTTTCTTAATTTTCCTTACGCCCAACATCGAAGAATAGGAGGTCCATTCTTCATCTGTAATTTCTATATAGCTAGAAATTACTTGGTGCATATTTTTGAATTGACTCTCCATTTTGTAAGTGATTCTCTTTAGAGAAGCACCACGAAGTTATCTTTTTGAAACTTCAGAAACAAATCAAATTATAAAAACAAAAAATCCTGAGCAAATGCTCAGGATTCTAAATATCTAAAAAAGTCTTGTTTCTCTTCGCAACTACATTTCTAATGCTTTTGTAGGATTGTTGTCCATTAAGATTTCTAACGGATTTTCTAGCGCTTCTTTTACAGCAACTAAGAAACCAACAGATTCTCTACCATCTACAATTCTGTGATCGTAAGACAACGCCACATACATAATTGGCTGAATTACCACTTGCCCATTTACTGCCATTGGTCTGTTTACAATATTGTGCATTCCTAAAATTCCACTTTGTGGAGGATTTACAATTGGGGTAGACAACATCGAACCAAAAACACCGCCATTGGTAATGGTAAAAGTTCCACCCGTCATTTCATCAATTGTAATTTGCCCATCTCTTGCTCTAATTGCCAAACGCTTCACTTCAGATTCTACGCCTCTAAAAGATAAATTTTCTGCATTTCTAATTACAGGAACCATTAAACCTTTGGGTCCAGAAACTGCAATCGAAATATCTTGAAAATCTTGTTTTATTTGAAAGTCACCATCAATCATAGAATTCACGTCTGGATACAGTTTTAAAGCCCGTACCACGGCTAACGTAAAGAAAGACATAAAGCCTAACCCAACACCATGTTTTGCCTTGAAAGCCTCTTTATATTCAGTACGCAAATCAAAAATTGGTTGCATGTTTACCTCGTTAAAGGTAGTTAACATGGCTGTTTCATTTTTTACAGCTACCAAACGTTCCGCAACTTTTCTGCGCAACATAGACATTTTCTTACGCTCTGTACCTCTTGAACCGTTTGCAGGCTGTGTTCCCATAGATGGTACTGCTTTTACAGCGTCATCTTTGGTAATTCTACCGTCTTTTCCGGTTCCTTTTACAGCCGAAGTTTCCATTCCTTTTTCCGCTAAAACTTTCTTAGCAGCTGGTGATGCAGTTCCTGTTGCATAGGTAGCTGTTTCAACTTTTGGTGCTTCGCTTTTCGCTTTTGGTGCTTCGCTAGCAACTGCGGGTTCAGTCTCTTTAGTATCCGCTGAGTTTCCATCTGGCTTTGCAGCACTGGTGTCTATTAAACACACTACAGACCCTACTTGCACAGCATCGCCTTCTTCTGCTTTTAAAGTGATAATTCCACTTTCTTCTGCGGGCAATTCTAAGGTTGCTTTGTCAGAATCTACTTCTGCAATTGGTTGATCTTTTTCAACATAATCTCCATCTTCAACTAACCAAGTTGCAATTTCTACTTCTGTAATTGATTCTCCCGGAGAAGGAACTTTCATTTCTAAAACACTCATGGTTTCTTATTTTACGTATGCTAAACTTGTCCTAGCATATAATTACATTACTTTTTATTTTTTGGGCGTTTGAACAGGCTTTCCACTATATCTTTTAATTTTTTTGTTTTCGAGACATTCCGCTAAAAAGCGAAACACTCGAACTGACAAAATTAAAAGGATGCCGTTTCAATCCTTAACGCACTTACTCATTATCATTAAAAACGCTATCAATAACCGCCTTGTGACGTTTTTTGAAACGTGTACTAGAACCTGCTGCAGGTACCGCATAATATTTACGAGAACATACATTTAATTTTACCAAATCAAAACGTTCTAACATAAAACTCCAAGGTCCCATATTTCTTGGTTCTTCTTGTGCCCAAACGTATTTTTCTACATTCGGATATCGGTCTATTACTTTCTGAATTTTCTCTAAATGTAAAGGAAATAACTGCTCTATTCTTACCAATGCAACATCTTCTCTTTCTAAAATCTCTCTTTCTTCTAGCAAATCATAATAGAATTTACCCATACAGAAAACAAGTTTCTTTACCTTATCTGGATTTATGGTGTCATCTATTACTTCTTGAAACTCGCCAGTTGCTAAATCTTCTACGGTACTTATTACTTTTGAATGACGTAATAAACTTTTTGGTGTAAATACAATCAATGGTTTTCTATAATCGCGCTTCATTTGTCTGCGCAACAAATGATATAAATTAGCGGGTGTTGTACAATTTGCAAGAGTCATATTGTCTATGGCACACAATTGTAAATACCGCTCTATTCTTGCAGATGAGTGCTCAGAACCCTGCCCTTCATATCCGTGAGGTAATAAAATTACAATTCCGTTTTGCAGCTTCCATTTGTCTTCTGCTGCAGAAATATATTGGTCAAACATGATCTGGGCTCCGTTAGAAAAATCTCCAAACTGTGCTTCCCAAATAGTTAATGTATTCGGATTTGCCATGGCGTACCCATAATCAAAACCTAATACTCCATATTCTGATAAAAGCGAGTTGTAAATAGACATCTTACCTTTATTAGCCGGATTTGTATTTAATAAATTAATACGTTCTTCTGTAACCTCATCGCGCAAAATAGCGTGTCTGTGAGAAAAAGTTCCTCTTTCTACATCTTGCCCAGAAATACGAACGTCAAACCCTTCTTCCATTAGAGAACCATAGGCTAAATTCTCTGCCATTCCCCAATCTAATTTATTGGTTTCAAATACCATTTTAGCTCTACCTTCTAAAATACGCTCTGCTTTTCTTAAAAACTTTACACCCTCAGGAACCGTAGAAACTATTTTTGCAATGTGTTTTAACTGCTCTGCTTTGTAGGTTGTGTCTACAGGCTCAAGCATGCTTAGTAAATGCTCTCTATCAAAAGCTTTCCAAGTAGAAGGCATAAATTCCTTTACTTTAGAAGTTTTGTCTTCTTTTGATAAATCGAATTCCTTTTCTAGCATTTCCTTAAACTCTGCAGTAATTTTAGCTAAATAATTTTTATCGATACTTCCTTCTGCTGTTAATTTGGCAGCATAAATATCTTGTGCATTTTTATGTTTAGAGATTGCTTTGTACAATTTAGGTTGCGTAAAACGAGGCTCGTCTCCTTCATTATGTCCGTATTTTCTGTACCCTAAAAGGTCAATAAAAATATCCGACTTAAACCTCATTCGAAATTCTAAGGCCATTTGCATTGCATGACAAACCGCTTCTGTATCATCTGCATTTACATGCAAAACAGGGGATAGCGTAACTTTACCAACATCTGTACAATACGTACTTGAACGTGCATCTAAATAATTGGTAGTAAAACCAACTTGGTTGTTTACTACAATATGAATGGTTCCACCCGTTTTATACCCGTTTAGTTTTGCCATTTGAACTATTTCATAAGCAATACCTTGCCCAGCAATAGCGGCATCTCCATGAATTATAATGGGTAAAATTTTACTAGAATCTCCTTTGTATTTTCTGTCTATTTTTGCTCTTGTAATTCCTTCTGCAACTGCTGCAACCGTTTCTAAGTGAGACGGATTCGGAACTAGATTCATTTTAATCTTATGACCATTTCTATAGGTTTTACTTAGCGTTAAACCCAAATGGTACTTTACATCTCCATCAATATCATCATCTTCAAAATCTTTTCCTTCAAACTCGCTAAATAAATCTCTTACCGGTTTTTTAAAAATATTTACCAACGCGTTTAAACGGCCTCTATGTGCCATTCCTAATACGCATTCTTGTACCCCAAAATTTTCTGCTGCATCTCTTAAAGCAACGCTAATTCCTGGAATTAAAGCTTCACCACCTTCTAAAGAAAAACGCTTCTGACCTACATATTTTGTTTGTAAAAAACTTTCAAAAGTTACTGCGTGGTTTAGTTTAGAAAGAATATATTTCTTTGCATCTACAGAGTAATTAGGATGGTTGTCATTCTCATTCAAACGATTTTGCCACCATTTTAATTTCTCTGGATTTCGCATGTACATGTATTCTACACCAATAGAATCACAGTAAATACTTTTTAAATGATTAATTATTACAGAAAGTTTAACCCTTCCTAGCCCTAAAACATCACCCGCTGAAAACTCTTTTTCAAGATCCTTTTCGGTTAAACCAAAATTATCGATGTCTAAAGTTGGTGAATATTGTCTTCTGTCTCTAACAGGGTTTGTTTCTGTAAATAAGTGCCCTCTTGTTCTGTAGCCATTTATCAGGTCTACTACCAGAAATTCACTTTTTACATCTTGTGGAATTCCTACAGGAGTTTCCTTTTCTGAAAAAGAATAGCTTTCATTAGCTAAATCGTACCCTTGAAAAAAGCTTCTCCAACTTGGCTCAACTGCATCAGGATTAATTAAGTATTGGTCGTATAAATCGGCTATAAAGCCTGTATGTGCTGCGTTTAAGAACGAAAATTTGTCCATATAATAGTTTGCGCTTTAAGAAAAAGCATATGATCTCAGCAAAAATACAAAATTTTGAAATCTAAAGAAGCGTTTATTTTTATTTTCTTAGAGTAAAAAAAAATACTTTTTTTTCGCAAAACGTTTGGAGATGTCTTAAAAAGATTTATATTTGCACTCGCTAAACACAAAACGTGTAGCAAACTCCTCTTTAGCTCAGTTGGTTAGAGCATCTGACTGTTAATCAGAGGGTCCAAGGTTCGAGTCCTTGAAGAGGAGCTAAGTTCATTTACATTGACTGCGAAAGTAGCTCAGGGGTAGAGCATCACCTTGCCAAGGTGGGGGTCGCGGGTTCAAATCCCGTCTTTCGCTCTATTAAGTAAAAAGTACCAATGCTGAAGTGGTGGAATTGGTAGACACGCTGGACTTAAAATCCAGTGGTCAGTAATGGCCGTGCGGGTTCAAGTCCCGCCTTCAGTACAATAACCGTTGTGAATCGTTTGATTTTCAACGGTTTTTTGATTTTATAAGTGTAAACTTGTACGGTTTCTGTGCGGTAAATTCTCTTTACCATAATTAGTGCACTTATTGTTAGTCTAAATTGAAATGATTTCATCTAACACCATTCCTACACCTCAACAATATTCAGTCTGCATCAAATATTTACACAATAATTGTATAGATAAATAGCTCTTTAACCTCATATTATTTTATCTTTTCTTATTTGTTATTATCTGTTCTTATAGCATTGCAAACGTGATGCGACCGCATAAAAAAAGGAGCAACAATTAAGCTAATCCCTTCAAAACCTATTAAATTAAATACGAAGTACCCTAAGGTCTATTTGCTCGTGCTTCCTCAGACTTTTCTGTAATTTCTTTAATAGACTTTAAAACCCTCTTATTTGAAAAAATAAAGGGCAAAAAATATCTAAATTTTCAAAAAAAAGTTCCCAAGTTTTTATTTGTAATAATGGCAATACCGAAATCACTACTTTTTTTGAGGAGTAACCAAAGATTTCAACAAAAACTGTATTAGTTTACGAATAATTAAATATTACATTCAACTTACTAAATATATCATAAAATATTAATACATAATGGATTATTATTTTTAATATTAAGAACTATCTAACTTAAAATAATAACTTACATTTATTCTAAAATATACTTTACTACCATGATATTCATACCCCGATATCTTATCGTACTCTTCTGCTTATTCTCTATAATGATTTTCGGACAAGCACCAGACGGCTATTATGATCGTGCAGAAAATTTAGCAGGTGAAGCGCTTAAAGCTGCCTTAAACGAGATTATAGACAACCATACAACATTTACATACACAAGTTCTAATACAGATGTTTGGGATATTTTAAAAGAAACGGATAGAGATCCTAACAACTCAGAAAACGTAGTTCTTATTTATTCAGGAGTATCTGTAAACGCTGCTCAGGAATACAATAACCGCGAAGGCTGGACAAGAGAACATATATGGGCCAAATCTAGAGGAGATTTTGGAACCGCCCGAGGTCCAGGAACAGATGTACATGCATTAAGACCACTAGATAACAGCACCAACTCTAAAAGAAATAATAGAAGTTTTAACAATTGCAACACTTGTAAATCGGTTACTGATCAATGGGACAACGAAACGGGTTCTCAACAAGACGAAAATGACTATTCGTTTGAACCAAGAGATGCCGTAAAAGGAGATGTTGCCAGAATGCTCTTTTATATGGTAGTTAGGTATGAGGGTTTAGATGGGTACGCAGATTTAGAGTTTACAGAATTAATGTTGCCTCAAAGTGATAAACAACCCATACATGGCGTGTTGTCTACCTTATTAGTATGGCACAAAAATGATCCTGTTGATGCTTGGGAAGAAAACAGAAATAATATCATTTTTAAAGATTACCAGAAGAATCGGAATCCGTTTATAGATTTCCCTGTCTTAGCAGAACATCTTTGGGGCACCAAAATAGGCACCAATTGGAGTAAAGAGGTTTTGAATGTTGAAAACTTCAAAGAAATGGTTTTAAGTGTATATCCAAATCCCGTAATCAACAAATTACATCTTAAAGGATTTGGGGAAAATTCTAAAGTAGCCATCTACAACACTGTTGGAAAAAGGGTTTTAACCACACAAATTGATGCTAATAATAGTGTAATTGATGTCTCTAACTTCAGCGGAATGTTTTTGATACATGTTATCACTGCAGAAAAAAAGACCGTTAAATTAATCGTCATACAATAGTATCTCAACCAAAAATAATATACTTCCCGTTTAAAATGCTTATTTTTTTTCGAAAAAGGTGTAAAAATAAAATCTATTTTATGCTTTTAAAATTAGGATTTAGCAAACATAATGGCGTGGCTTCTATTATATCTAAAAGCATAAAACAGATCTCTTAATACTTAAGCAAAATAAATATACACACCGGTTACAATTACACAGATCGCAATACTTGCATGTTTTGTGTATTTCCAAGGAGTAATATCTACCTGCTTTGTATATACTTGAACATACGGCTCTTTTCTTGGTTTTATCTTTCCAATAAGCAACATAATTGCAACATTTAGCGCAAATAAAATTGCCATAATATCTAAAAAGTGAAGGCTAGAAAATGTTTCAGGAGCATATATATCTATCAATAAATAGATAATGTAAAGTAAACAACCAGAAACTAAACCAATTTTTGCTGCTATTGCAGGTACATACTTTGTCAAATAACCCACAATAATAATGGTTAAAATAGGAATGCTGTAAATACCATTAATCTTTTGCAAGTAATCAAACAAACTGCCTGCATTTGCTATTAAAGGTGCAATAAACATGGCTGCAATTGCCAAAATAACACCAAATGTTTTTCCGTATTTTACAACTGTTTTTTCATCTGCCTCTTTATTTATGTGCTGTTTGTAAACATCGATACCAAAAAGGGTTACAGAGCTATTTAAAACACTGTTAAAAGAACTTAATATGGCACCAAATAACACGGCTGCAAAGAAACCAACCCAAGCACTTGGCAATACTTTTCTTACCAATTCTGGATAAGCACTATCTGCACTTTCTAAATTGCCTTCAAATAAATGAAAGGCTATTAAACCGGGCAACACCACAATTAAAGGCCCTAGTATTTTTATGAAAGATGCCAATAACAGCCCTTTTTGACCTTCTTTGAGGTCTTTAGCACCCAACGCTCTTTGAATAATTTGCTGATTTGTACCCCAGTAAAATAACTGTACCAACATCATTCCTGTAAAAATGGTGTAAAATGGCACAGGATCATTTGCGCCACCCATTGATTTAAACTTCTCTGGATTTTCTGTAGTTAAGACACTTAAACCGTCTAACAGACTTCCGTCACCAATCATCATTAAACCAAATATCGGAATTAAAATACCACCAATTAGCAATCCAATTGCATTGATAGAATCAGACACTGCTACAGCTTTTAGACCACCGAAAACAGCATAAATAGAACCAATAATTCCAATACCCCAAACGCAAATCCAGATAGATTGTGTATGGGTAACTCCTAATAATGTCGGAATATCAAACATCCCACTTATGGCCAAAGAACCCGAATATAAAATTACAGGTAGTAAAACCACTACATAACCAGAAAGGAATAAAACAGACGTTAATGTTTTTGTAGTAACATCAAAACGTTTTGCTAAAAAACCTGGAACTGTAGTTAACCCCCCTTTTAAATATCTTGGTAATAAAAACAATGCCGTAACCACCATTGCAATGGCTGCCAATGTTTCCCAAACCATTACAGACAAGCCACTTTGGTATGCAGCACCATTTAAACCTACAATTTGCTCTGTAGATAAGTTCGTAAGTAGTAACGAACCCGCTATTACACCTGCGGTTAAACTTCTTCCTCCAAGAAAATAACCGTCTGAGGAAGCCTCTTCTGTATTTCTTGTTTTTAAATACGCAATGACTGCTACAAGTATTGTAAAGCCTAGAAATGTAATAATTTGCATGAGTTGTTTGTTTTAGTTGATGGGTTGTTTGTTTCTGTGTTTTGTGGGCGGAAGATAGCAGAACTTCTGCAAGATTCCATCATTAATCTCTTAATTGTTATACACTCAGAAGATTTCATGAGTTTGTATTTGTTCTTTGAGCATTGTTTTGAAGGATATGAAGCATTCGAAAGGGTATGTAAACAGGCGCCAAGCAGAAGTAAATGTAACCTTCAAATTTTGAAGCGCCAATATATCTATAACAGAAATAGTACCAAAAAAAAACCAAAAACTTAATTTTGGCCTCTTTATAAACTGATGAAATAGCCCAACCAAATGCTGTCTTCAAAAGTAAAACCTTGCGCCATAAAGCTATTTTAAATATGCACTTGTCTTTTTATTTGTTGCGCTAAAGAAACAAAGGTTTCTGTTCTTAGGATGTTTTTTATTGGTAAAATACGCTCATTTAAAATACGCATTAGATCTTCATTATCTTTGCACAATACCTTTATTAAAATCGCACAGTTACCAGTTGTATAATGACTTTCTATAATTTCTGGTATTTCTTTTAATCTTTTAATTGTTGAAGATAATTGACTTGAAGCATCTAAATAAACTCCCACAAAAGCAGTGGTGTCGTACCCTAAAGATTTAGGGTTGATGAGCATGGTGTACCCCTCTATCAATTTAGATTTTTCTAACTTTCTTAGCCTTTGATGAATGGCTGCACCAGAAACACCAACTTCTCTTGCGATGCTTAAAATGGGCGTTCTAGCATCTTTTACTAAAGTTTTAATTATTGTTTTATCAATACCATCAATCTTCATATTGCAACATTTTTGGATGAAGATAAAAAAATAGAGAATACAAACTGTATTCTCTATTTTTTACTTTAAGATAGTAATTGCAATTAAACTGCTATTCCATTACAAAATCTTCCATAAATTTTGTCGTATAGTTTCCAGAAACATAATCTGGATGGTCCATTAACTGTCTGTGAAAAGGAATCGTTGTTTTAACACCTTCTATTACAAATTCATCTAACGCACGTTTCATTTTGCTAATTGCTTCTTCTCTTGTTTGAGCAGTCGTAATTAATTTTGCAATCATAGAATCGTAATTTGACGGAATCATATACCCTGCATATACGTGTGTATCAATTCTAATTCCGTGACCTCCTGGAGCATGAAAAGTTGTAATTTTTCCGGGAGCTGGTCTAAAATTGTTATACGGGTCTTCTGCGTTTATTCTACATTCTATAGAATGCATTTTAGGGAAGTAATTTTTACCAGAAATTGGCACACCTGCAGCTACTAAAATTTGCTCTCTAATCAAGTCGTAATTCACAACTTCTTCTGTAATTGGGTGCTCTACTTGTATTCGGGTATTCATCTCCATAAAGAAGAAGTTTCGGTGCTTGTCTACTAGAAACTCTACCGTTCCAGCACCTTCATATTTTATAAATTCTGCAGCCAAAACAGCTGCATCACCCATTTTATTTCTCAATTCGTCGGTCATGAAAGGAGAAGGTGTTTCCTCTGTTAGCTTTTGATGACGCCTTTGCACAGAACAATCTCTTTCCGATAAATGACATGCTTTTCCAAAAGAATCTCCTACAATTTGAATTTCGATATGTCTTGGCTCTTCAATAAGCTTCTCCATATACATATCATCATTTCCAAAAGCAGCTTTCGATTCTTGTCTTGCAGAATCCCAGGCATCTCTTAAATCTTCTGGTTTCCAAACGGCACGCATTCCTTTACCACCTCCACCAGCAGATGCTTTTAGCATTACAGGGTATCCGGTTTCTAAAGCAACTTTTATACAATCATCAAAATCTATAATAACCCCTTCACTTCCTGGAACGCAAGGCACACCAGCAGCTTTCATCGTAGATTTAGCGTTTGCTTTGTCTCCCATTTGGTTTATCATTTCACCAGTAGCTCCAATAAACTTAATGTTATGCTCATCACATAATTTAGAGAACTTTGCGTTTTCTGATAGAAATCCATATCCTGGGTGAATGGCATCTGCATTTGTAATCTCTGCCGCAGAAATAATATTAGACATCTTTAAATAAGACTCAGAACTTTGCGGAGGACCAATACAAACAGCTTCATCTGCAAAACGGACATGCAAACTTTCTGCATCTGCTGTAGAATACACCGCTACCGTTTTAATACCCATTTCTTTACAGGTTCTTATAACACGTAGTGCAATCTCGCCCCTATTGGCAATTAATATTTTTTTAAACATATTTTTTTAGCTTAAAAGTTAAAAAGTGAACAGTCGTTCTAATTGTTTGTTACTAAAAACGAAGAACCAACAACTAAAAACTCTTTTTATGATGGGTCTACTAAAAATAAAGGTTGATCGAATTCTACTGGAGAAGAATCATCCACTAAAATTTTTACAACTTTACCTGAAATTTCAGATTCTATTTCGTTAAATAACTTCATCGCCTCAATAACACATACCGTATCACCCTCACGTACTTCTGTACCTACTTCTGCAAAGTTTGGCTTGTCAGGAGATGGTTTTCTGTAAAAAGTACCAATTATTGGAGACTTGATGGTAATGTATTTAGAATCTTCTGTTTCTAAACTTGCAGCTTGCACCGGTTGTTGTGCTACTGGTGCAACAGCAACGGGTGCCATACCTTGCATAGGTGCTTGAACAATCGTGGTTTCAGTAGTTCCTGAACCTGTTTTAATTGTGATTTTCACATCTTTTATTTCTAACTTTACCTCGCTAGCGCCAGATTTAGCTACAAATTTTATAAGATTTTGAATTTCTTTAATATCCATTTTTCTTATTGTTTTAGTTGTTTTTATTATGAATTATATCCCCATTTTAAATAAGCAGCTCCCCAAGTGAAACCACCTCCAAATGCGGCAAAAATTAAATTATCTCCTTTTTTTAATTGACTTTCGTAATCGGCTAATAAAAGTGGTAAAGTGGCAGATGTCGTATTCCCATATTTCTGAATATTCATCATTACTTTTTCTGGAGAAACCCCCACCCTTTTAGCAGTAGCCTCTATGATTCTTTTATTTGCTTGGTGCGCAACCAACCATTGTATGTCTGGCTCTGTTAAATTATTTCTAATCAGCATTTTTTCGGCAACATCTGCCATATTAGAAACTGCATACTTAAAAACTGTTTTCCCTTCTTGATATACAAAGTGTCTTTTCTCTGCGACCGTTTCTGCTGTAGTTGGCATTTGAGAGCCTCCTGCTTCAATTCTTAAAAAGTCTCTTCCTATTCCATCACTTCTTAAGTACTCATCTTGCAAACCTAAACCCTCATTGTTTGGCTCAAATAAGACCGCTCCTGCGCCATCACCAAAAATAATACACGTTGCTCTGTCTGAATAATCGATGATAGAAGACATTTTATCTGCCCCAATTAAAAGTACTTTTTTATACCTACCAGACTCTATATAACTAGACGCAGTAGACATACCATACAAAAAACTAGAACATGCGGCTTGCAAGTCATACCCAAAAGCATTTGTGGCTCCTATTTCTGTAGCTACATATGCGGCAGTGCTTGCAATTGGTAAATCTGGTGTTGCAGTGGCAACAATTACCAAATCAATATCTTTTGGATCTATGTTCGCTTTTTTAAGCAAATCTTCAGAGGCCTTTATAGCCATATATGAAGTCCCTAAACCTTCTCCTTTTAAGATTCTTCTTTCTTTAATTCCTGTTCTAGTAGTAATCCATTCGTCATTAGTCTCTACATAAGATTCTAACTCTTTATTTGTTAAAACATATTCAGGAACATATTTCCCAACTGCTGATATTGCTGCAGTGATTTTTGCCATAATATTAATTTATTACCCCAATCTTTGGGGGTCTCAAAGAAATGAAATTTATTCCACTTTTAGGTGTAAAACTTATCAAAAACGTTGAAATTTAGTGTTAAAACACAAAAAAACCCTCAAAATTGAGGGTTTTCTCTATAAATAAGTGGTTCTTTTAAGCTTCTACAACTGCAGATTCTAATACTATTTGTCCTCTGTAATAAAGTTTACCTTCATGCCAGTGAGCTCTGTGATATAAGTGCGCTTCACCTGTTGTAGGATCTGTAGCAATCTGTTGGTCAGATGCCTTATAATGCGTTCTCCTTTTATCTCTTCTGGTTTTGGATATTTTTCTCTTAGGATGTGCCATTTTATGTCTTTTTTTCTGTTATTAAATTCTTTAATTTATCCCACCTTGGGTCTGTTGTTTCAACAGTTTTCTCTTCTTTTGTTTCTAATTGTTCTAATACTTCAGTTTCCATTGTGCCATCTAATACTTTTGGATGCACTCTTTTATTTGGAATTCCCAACACAATCATTTCATAAATAAATTGCGCTACACTAAATTGATATACTTCATGCGGTAAGATTAAGATTTCTTCATTTTCATCATTGTATTCTTGGCCAAACTTTACAACCAACGGCAACGTTGCTGTAATTTCTAAATCAAAATACTCATTTGTAACATCACAAGGAACATGTACGGTTCCGGAAGCTGCAAATTCAAGCTCAAATAAAGTGCTTTTTTTTACAAACTCTAAAGTAACATCTATTGAAGACTTTTCAAACTCGCTATAATTGTATAACTCAAAGAACGTATTGTCAATTTTATATTCAAATAAATGTTTTCCTTCCTTTAATCCGACAAACGGTATGTTGAATTCTTTCAAGTCTTTCATTATCAAACATCAAATTGAGCGTGCAAAGATATAAAAAATTGTTTTTATACACTCTTTTCTTTCAAAAAAAGAATTTTATTTTTAATGCTTCACTAAAAGTGGGTTTTTAGTAAGTCTTTTGTACTCACTTCTTGTTTTAAAAATAGCTATTGCAGCAAACAATGCTTCCTTAAAAGAAGAAGGGTTTGCGCTATTTTTCCCTGCAATATCAAAGCCTGTCCCATGGTCTGGAGAGGTTCTTATTTTATTTAAACCTGCTGTAAAATTAACTCCATTGCCAAAAGACAACGCTTTAAAAGGTGCCAGTCCTTGGTCATGGTAAGTTGCTAAAACACCGTCAAACTGCTTATAAGTTTCAGAACCAAAGAAACCGTCTGCTGCATATGGCCCAAAAACTAATTTTCCAGACGCTGCAATTTCATCAATGGTTGGTTTTATAATTTCATCGTCTTCTTTGCCTATTACGCCCTTGTCTCCGCAATGCGGATTCAGTGCTAAAACGGCAATTTTAGGTTTTGTAATGCCAAAATCGCTGATTAAAGATGCGTGCATCGTGGCAACTTTCTCTTTAATAATTGCAGGCGTAATTGCTGCTGCAACCTCAGAAATAGGAATGTGA
>JBLHIE010000002.1:0-71915 GCA_047614925.1 Arenicella sp. | reverse complement strand
GAAAGTTAAGGGATGCAATTGCTTGCACGGTATAAGCGTTTAATTTAAGTTCTGCCAATCCGTTTTCCACAGAAACATCTTCAGTGCCTTTTATGTTATAATCTACCGTCATAGTTGTGTAGGCTGCTAATAAAGAGACATGTAAAGGTGTTTTATTTATGGGACCAAACCAATTTGTAATTTCTTTTTTCAAGCCAATTCCCAATAAGCTTCCTTCAACGTCTTCATAGCCAACTTCTGGAACTAAGCGCAGGCTTATTTCAAAATTTGCAGGCAAACCTAAATTAAATTGCACTGCTGGAGTTGGAACTGCATTCAAAGGTAAATTTTCTTTGATACCACCAGGAGCATTAAAAGCAGTACTGTAATTGATGTTGTTTTCAGTAAAACTTACGGTAGTTAGCGGCATCGTGTTTTTTGAACCTGCTGCGGTGGCTGCAGTGATACGACCACCGCTTACTTGATTAATTGAGGTTAAGCCAGACAATGTAAATATTTCATCTTCTTCAGAAACCAAAGAAGCATTTGCGCTAATTGAGATGTCGAAGCCAAAAGTTTTGTGCACTTTTGCTGTGTGATACCAGCCGCTGTTCATGCCGTAAATTAAACCTTTCATTGCGGGGTTAATATACGCTTCAATTAGTTTTGTACGGTCATTTTTGTCTGCTAAAAGATAACCTTCAAAACCTTCTTGTGCTGCGGCACCTAGCGTTAATAAAAATGCGCTTAGTAATAATAGTATTGATTTTTTCATAGTGTGTAAATTAATTAATAATAAGGGTTCACTAGTTTTTGTACAAATATATAAAACTATGTTAAAAATATTCGTAGATAACTTCTTTTTGATGTGACTAAATGGAGTAATTCTATTTCTGCGAATCAAAAAAACCTCAACGATACGTTGAGGTTTTCCTTATTTTAATTAAATATTAAAACCTACACATCAATATTTGCATATTTTGCATTTTTTTCAATGAATTCTCTACGCGGTGGCACTTCATCTCCCATTAGCATAGAGAAAACTCTATCTGCTTCTGCAGGACTGTCAATGACTACTTTACGCAGGGTTCTAAATTCAGGATTCATCGTGGTATCCCACAATTGCTCTGCATTCATCTCTCCAAGACCTTTGTAGCGCTGAATAGTTACTGAACCACCCATTTGCTGTACAATTAAATCACGTTGATCATTATCCCAAGCGTATTCTCTTTTTTGTCCTTTTTTAACTAAATATAAAGGTGGTGTTGCAATGTAAATATATCCTTGCTCTACCATCTCTTTCATGTATCTAAAAAAGAAGGTTAATATTAAGGTAGCAATATGCGATCCATCTACATCGGCATCACACATAATAACTACTTTATGGTATCTTACTTTTGTTAGGTTTAATGCTCTTGGATCTTCTTCAGTTCCAATAGAAACTCCTAAAGCAGTAAACATGTTTTTGATTTCTTCGTTTTCAAAAACCTTGTGTTGCATTGCTTTCTCTACATTCAAAATCTTTCCACGTAGTGGTAAAATTGCTTGAAAGTTTCGATCTCTACCTTGTTTTGCTGTTCCACCTGCCGAATCTCCCTCCACTAAGAAGATTTCACATTGCGATGGATCTGTTTCCGAACAATCTGATAATTTACCAGGCAAACCACCAATAGACATCACCGTTTTACGCTGTACCATTTCTCTGGCTTTACGTGCTGCGTGTCTTGCTGTTGCTGCTAATATTACTTTTTGAACAATTATTTTAGCATCGTTTGGGTTTTCTTCTAAGTAATTAGTTAACATTTCAGAGACCGACTGCGATACTGCAGCAGAAACTTCTCTGTTTCCCAATTTTGTTTTTGTTTGTCCTTCAAATTGTGGTTCTGCAACTTTCACAGAAACAATGGCCGTTAATCCTTCTCGGAAATCATCACCAGCAATGTCAAACTTAACATTTTTAAGCAAACCAGACTCATCTGCATACTTTTTTAAAGTACCGGTTAACCCGCGTCTAAATCCAGATAAATGGGTTCCACCTTCGTGCGTGTTGATGTTGTTTACATAAGAATGTAGGTTTTCTGCGTACGAAGTATTGTACACCATAGCCACTTCTACAGGAATCCCGTTTTTTTCACCTTCCATAGAAATTACTTGCGACGTTAATTGCTCGCGCGTAGAATCTAAGTATCTAATAAATTCTGGCAAACCTTCATCACTATAAAATACTTCAGAAATAAAGTTTCCTTCATCATCTGTATTTCGTTTATCTGTTAAAGTAATGGTAATTCCTTTATTCAAGAAAGATAATTCACGCATACGCGTTGCCAGCGTCTCGTAATTATATTCTGTAGTTTGCTTAAAAATAGATTTGTCTGGTAAAAAAGTAACAATGGTACCTGTAAAATCAGTTTCTCCAATTGTTTTAACTGGGTATAGTGCCTTTCCTTTAGAGTATTCTTGTTGCCAAACTTTACCCTCTTTATGGACGGTAGCTACCAAAAGATCTGAAAGTGCATTTACACAACTTACACCTACACCGTGCAAACCTCCAGAAACTTTATAAGAATCTTTGTCAAATTTACCACCAGCACCAATCTTTGTCATTACTACTTGTAATGCAGAAACACCTTCTTTTTCGTGCATTCCAACAGGAATTCCACGTCCATTATCTTTGGTTGTAACAGAGTTGTCTTCATTTATGGTCACATCAATGGTGTCACAATAACCACCCATTGCTTCATCAATAGAGTTGTCTACAACTTCGTATACTAAATGGTGTAAACCACGCGGTCCAACGTCTCCAATATACATGGAAGGACGCATTCTTACGTGCTCCATACCTTCTAATGCCTGAATACTGGAGGCATCATAACTATATGTTTTTTTTTCTTCGCTCATTATAAAAGTGAATTTTAAGTTTTTTAGGTTGATTAAATCCATCTAAAAGACGAATTTTACAGCCTCAAATTTACACTTTTTAAAGCCTATTTAAAAGCTTTTTAGTGATTTTGGCTCAAAATTATGAACATTTGTTAATTTCTTAAAAGTGCCTTAAAATGTCTAAAAATACTCTTAATACTAGTTTTGAGATTTATTATTTCGTTTTACAATTAGAAATGTGTTTTAAGCCTTTAAATCTTTTATTTTAGTGTTTTGAAATCTGAGAGGAGGATAGAAATAATGCAAGTTGTCTCTTTTGCAGGGTTTGATTGCCTTGAAATAAAAATAGTTCACAATTCCTTGTCAAACTTATATGGAATGATTTCGTCTGATTTTGAGCTTAATTTATCATATCAGTAATTAATTATCAATATTTTATAAATAATTCAACAGCGCTATAAAATCTCAAAAAAGAGGTTTTTGAACCGTTTTTTCTGTATATATTTGTGCTCAAACCATTTACAATGAGAAACAATTATAACAATCGTAATTTCAATAATTCTAATTTATAGGACGGAAGGTTGTTGTTTAAAAATATATAAAACCTTCCAAAATTTGGAAGGTTTTTTTTTGAATCAAAAATTAAAGACATGAGTAAAATAATGACGGTAGACATTTTGTCTAGTATTAAAGGAGCAAAGCCATCTGAGGCGGTAAATAAATTATTTGATGTAATTAAAAGTGCAAATAAGAAAACTATTTTACATGCGGTTCCTACAAATGTTGTGTCTTTAGATGATTTAAGAGCGGATGAGGTATTTGAGAGTGCTGCAGTTGAAAAGCAAATTATCAAAGAAAACTTTCCAAGAGAAAAAAACGGATTTTTAGTAGTTGCTAAAGTGATAGAAGATTAATATGGAGTCGCAAATACATAAAATTCATCAGCAATTGATGACCAAAGAAATCTCTTGTACGCGTCTCGTGCAAGACAGGTTAGATTTATTAAAACAAAATACACATAATTCTGTAAATTCTTTATTAGCGGAAACGGCTTTGGCTTCGGCTAAAAAAGTAGATGCTAAAATAGCAAACGGAGAAGAAATTGGTCTGTTAGAAGGCATTCCATTCGGAATTAAAGATGTGTACATGTTGCAAGGAACGCATACAACGGCAAGTTCAGATTTGCTTAAAAACTACAAAGCTGCATACACTGCAACGGCTATTCAGAAATTAGTAGCGGCAGGCGCAATTCCTTTAGTAAAAGAAAATTGTGATGCTTTCGGACACGGTTCTTCTTCAGAAAACACCATTTTCGGAGCTGTAAAAAATGCTATAAATAAGCATTTAGTTGCAGGAGGTTCTAGTGGAGGTTCTGCTGTAAATGTGGCAAAAGATTACACGGTTTTTTCCATTGGAGGAGATACCGGTGGTTCTATTCGTCAGCCAGCAGGGTATAATAAAGTATACGGATTCAAACCAACCTATGGTAGAGTTTCTAGATACGGTTTAATGGCATATGCGTCTTCTACAGATTGCGTTGGGCCTATTGCAAAGTCTCTTGAAGATGTGCGAATTGTCTTAAACGTGATGAGCGGAAAAGATGCAAGAGACCAAACAAGCTATGTTTCTGAAGCCATTTCAGCGGATTTAAAATTGTCTGGAATAAAAACAGTTGGTTATTATAAAAACTTCATCGAAAGTGATGCAATTAGCACCGAAATAAAAGCGGATTTCTTAGCTACCTTAGAAAGAATAAAAGCCCAAGGAATTGCAGTAAAAGCATTGGACTTTTTTAATGCGGATATTTTAGTTTCTACGTATTACACTTTGGCAATGGCAGAAACGGCTTCAAATTTATCTCGTTTAGACGGTACAAATTATGGCGTAAGAATAGAAGGAGTCAATTTAAAAGACACCTATTCAATTACACGATCAGAAAATTTTTCTGAAGAGACAAAAAGAAGAGTTGTTGGTGGAAACCAAGTTTTATCGCAAGGTTTTTCGGATGAGATTTACTTAAAAGCACAAAATTTAAGAAATCAGATTTCAGCAAGATTTACCCAAGATTTTAAAGAGGTAAGTATTGTTTTATCCCCAGTAACTCCGGGAAGTCCTCCAAAAATTGGTGAGAGCTTAAAAGATCCTTTGGCAATGTATTTATCAGATGCGTATACGGTTGGTTTTAGTTTAGGCGGATTGCCTACGTTGACCATTCCTAAAGGAACAGCTGCAGGTTTACAAATTACGGCAGACAAGAAAAAAGATGCGGAAGTTTTACAATTCGCGAACTTCTTAAACGAGATATTATAATGGAATTAGATCAAATACAAGAAGCTTTAAAAGGCCACGATTTAGAATTGATTATTGGTTTGGAAACGCATGTTCGTTTAAACACAAAATCTAAATTATTTTGCTCTTGTCCGAATGAAGAAATAGCAATTCCGAATCATAATATCTGTTCTGTTTGTACAGGACAAATGGGGGTTTTACCAGCTATTAATAAAGAGGCAATTATAAAAGCTATTTATTTTGGAAAAGCGGTGAATTCTTCTTTTTCAAACGAGGTTACTTCTTGGGATCGGAAGCATTATGAATACCCAGACAACCCTAAAAACATCCAAATCACACAGTTTCACAATCCTATAATTCCAGATGGTGAAGTTTCATGTTACAGAAATGACGGTTCTCAATTTACGGTTTCATTAACGCAAACACATATCGAGGAAGATGCCGCAAAATTGATGCACGAGAAGAAAATTTCTTTGGTAGATTTTAACAAAGCTGGTGTTCCGTTGATTGAAATTGTTACAGATCCTTGCATTCGGAATATTGAAGATGCTGCTACCTATGCGCAATACATTCAAAGAATTGTTCAGAATTTAGGTATTTCTGAAGCTAATTTAGAAAAAGGAGAGTTTAAATCTGATGTTTCTGTTTCGTTAAGAAAGATTGGTGAAACAGGTTTAAACCCAAGAACTGAAATCAAAAACTTGAATTCTTTTAAGTTTATGGTGGAGGCTTTAAAGGAGGAAATTGAGAAGCAATTCAACTATTTTACAGCGCACAAAGAATTTAGACCAGAACAAACTACGGTTTTATGGGATGCAGATTTAAAGCAAACCAAAACCATGCGAACAAAGGAATTTGAAGCAGATTACCGTTTCATTTCTGAGCCAGATTTACCTTTTGTAGCCATAAAAGATGTGGTAGAAAGCATTCAAATTGATGCAAGTGCTTTGCCGTATGCTGTAGAAACAGTGCTTATTAAAGGCGGTGTTTTACCACAGGATGCTAAGTTTTTTACTGCGGATGCCATTCGTTCTAAAACATTTATGACGCTTAACAGTGTTCTTAAAGATGCGTCTTTTGTTGCAAAAACATTGGTCAATAATTTGGATGCAGCTGGGTATGAACACATTCACAATATAGATGATTTAATCACTATTTTCCAGTTATTTAAGGCGGACGAGATCACGTCTGTTTTGGTTCAAAACGGAATTACATCATACTTAAAAGACGCCAATTTCGATTACAAAAAGTATTTTGATGAAAACACCATCTCAGCCGATAAAATTACAGCTACAATTGCTAAAGTAGTTTTAGAAAACGAAGCCATAGCAACTGATATTAAAAATGGAAACCAAGGAAAAGCAGGTATTCTAGTAGGTAAAGTAATTGCCATTATTGGAAAAGGAGCCTCTGGAAAGGTAATTCGTGAAGGAATCTTAAAAGGGGTTCAGGGTTCAGGGTTAAAAGTTCAGGATGCCGCCACTCAAACTTTTCAAAAAGAAACGGTGAAGCAGCAAACAATAGCGAACAACGAGCAGCCAACAGCAGGTGGCGCACAGCCAGCAGCAATCATCATTAAAGACACCTATAGAACACATAAGATTTCTGAATTATCAGCAGCATCAATTACAGAAAAAGTAACCTTGTCTGGTTGGGTTTCTAGTGTTAGGGATCACGGAGAATTGATGTTTATCGATTTAAGAGACTCAAGTACACAGATTTTTCAGGTGCGCTTAAGTAGCCAGTCGTTTCCTAATTTAGACGAGTTGGTGAAATTAAAGCCAGAATCTGTCATTGCGGTTACAGGAACTGTTGTTCAAAGAAGAGAAGATGATTATAATGCAGGTTTAAGAACTGGTAAGTTAGAATTAGAAACCTCCGATTTGGAAATTTTAAATCTTGCAAAAACCTTGCCTTTCGAAATTAAAAGAGCTTTTAAAAGTAATGAGAAAGTACGTTTTGAATACAAGTTTTTAGACCATAGAAATGAAGAGGTTCGACGTGCAATTGTAAACAGGCATAAAGTTATAAAATTACTACGTGATATTTTAGACGAAGAAGAATTCTTAGAAATTGAAACGCCTATTTTAACCGCAGGAACAGATGAAGGTGCAAGAGAATTTATTGTGCCAACAAGAAAGCAAGCAGGCTTTTTTTACACCTTACCACAGGCACCACAGCAATTTAAGCAAATGTTAATGGTAGGCGGATTTGAAAAATATTTTCAAATTGCCCGTTGTTTTAGAGATGAAGACTCTCGAGGAGACCGGCAGCCAGAATTCACACAATTAGATATTGAAATGGCATATGCGAGTATGCAACAAATTATTGATTTAAATACCAAAATGTTTAATGAAGTAGTACGAAAAATTTACGGCAAAAAATGGATTTTACATCCGTTTGAATTCATAACGTATAAAAATGCCATGGATAAATACGGTTGTGACAGACCCGATTTACGTTATGGTTTGCAAATGCAGGATATTACAGACATCGTAAAAGAGACAACATTCCAAGTCTTTAGTAAACCAATTGATGCAGGCGGCATTGTTAAATGTATTAAGGTTTCTGCAAAAGAGCAAGGAAACAAGAGAATGTCTAAAGGGCAAATTGAAAACTTAACGGCCATTGCGCAGCAAAATGGCTTGGGCGGATTGGCGTATATCATTGTAAATGAAAACGATTTACAATCGCCAATTATTAAGTTTTTAGGCGAAGAAATTGCAGCGAATATTATAAAAGTTACAGCTGCCCAGGTTGGTGATATTGTGTTTTTCTCAGCAGCAGATTATGCAACGGCAAACAAAGCCTTAGATGCGGTGCGTCAAGAAATGGGAAGCATTCTAAAACTCATCAATCCAAAAGAATTAAGACCGGCTTGGGTAGTCGATTTCCCGATGTTTGAAAAGACAGAAGAAGGAAGATGGACGTTTACCCACAATCCGTTTTCGATGCCAGCTATCTATGACTTAGAGAAGCACATGAACGGAAAAGACGCCGAAATAGGAACTATTATTGCCCAACAATACGATTTAATTTTAAACGGATTTGAGATTGGTGGAGGTTCTGTGCGTGCACACAAAGCAGAGATTCTAGAAGCAACGTATAAAAACATGGGATACAATAAAGAGGAAATGATGAAAAGTGTGGGCACCATGCACAAAGCGTTTCAATACGGTGCACCACCGCACGGTGGAATTGCTTGGGGATTAGATCGTTTAATGATGATTTTAGAAAAGAAAGCATCGATTAGAGAAGTAATGGCGTTTCCAAAAACAGGTTCTTCAGAGGATTTATTATTCAATGCGCCGTCAATTTTATCAGATAAAAAGGTAGAAGAAATGAATGTGAGGATTCTTCGGAAATAAACAAAAGATATCGATTTCATTTATAAGCGGTATCACTTTGGCGATAGGAGAAGTTACGTTCATATGATTTATGTATTAGAGATTTCTCTTTTCGGAAAGACCATAAAGCTTTGTTCTTATTTCTGCGCTGGCGTTCCTTTTTAATGAGTACGATAATTCATAATTTAGAGGCACTCGTTCAAAGAAATGCTCGTTTAAGAAAGTTATGAAATTCGGCACCGAAAAATAATTTAAAATAAAGGTTGTTTAGTTTAAAAATCTGCCTTATTTTTGTGTCATAATGAAACTATACTCAAAAAATACTTGGTGGTGGAACTCTCTTAATGCATAAGTGAGAACTAAACCTATATTAAAAATATAAAAAAGGCTTATCTCACGATAAGCCTTTTTCAATTCTATAAAATGAAGAATATACATTTCAAAACAATTCATAAAACAAAGATTGCAGACACCGTAACGCCTGTAGGCTTGTATTTACGCTTTAGAGACAAATATGCAAATACGCTTTTGCTAGAAAGTTCAGATTATCACAGTAAAGAAGAGAGTTTCTCTTTTATTGCGATTGAACCAATAGTGAGCATGCAAGTAGACGATTATCGGTTTACAGTTTCTCATAAAGGAACTCAAATTGACAGTCAACCTATCAATAAAAACTTTTATCAGTTATTTGACAAATTCACCAATTCACTGGTATTAGAGTGTCCGGCAGCATTGAAGTCTCACAATGGTTTGTATGGGTATACTACGTTCGATTCTGTTCAGTATTTCGAAAATATAAAATTCAACAATAAAAAAGCACCTTCTGCAATTCCAGAAATGCAATATAGTTTTTATCGATTTGTTATTGCCATTAATCATTTTAATGACGAAATGACGGTGATAGAAAATATAGAGGAAGGCACAGCATCTCGTATGCATGAGGTGCAAACAATTATAGACGCACAAGCATTTAATACCCAGAAATTCGAAATTGTAGGAGAGGAGACTTCAAATGTTACAGGAGAAGAATTTAAAGAATATGTAAGGAGAGCAAAAGCGCATTGTAAAAGAGGAGATGTTTTTCAGCTGGTTTTATCGCGTCAATTTCAACAGGAATTTAAAGGAGACGAGTTTAATGTTTACAGAGCATTGCGTTCTATAAATCCGTCGCCCTATTTGTTTTATTTCGATTACGGAAGTTTCAAATTAATGGGTTCTTCACCAGAAGCACAAATTAAGATCTCAGAAGGAAGAGCAACCATCAATCCGATTGCAGGAACCTTTAGAAGAACTGGAGATATTGTTGCTGACCGAAAATTGGGTAAAAAATTATCTGAAGACAAAAAGGAAACTGCAGAGCACGTTATGCTGGTAGACTTGGCAAGAAACGATTTAAGCAAACATGCGGCCAATGTAACGGTAGATGTTTTTAAAGAAGTACAATACTTTAGTCATGTAATTCATTTGGTATCTACAGTTTCTGGAAAGTTAAGAGGAAATCCGATAGAAATTGCAGGAGACACGTTTCCGGCAGGAACCTTAAGTGGTGCGCCAAAATACAAGGCAATGCAGCTGATTAACAAATATGAAAACCAGACACGTGGCTTTTACGGCGGTGCAGTTGGTATTATTGGTTTAGATGGTTCTATAAATTTGGCAATTGCCATTCGTTCTTTTGTAAGTAAAAACAATGTTTTGTATTCGCAAGCAGGTGCAGGAATTGTAATTCATTCAGAAGAAGCAAAAGAATTACAGGAAGTAAATAATAAGTTGGCAGCTTTAAAGAAAGCGCTGATTTTAGCGGAAAATATTTAGGGCGTTCGAGCGGGCTTTTCAGGATATCTTTTTATTTTAAAAAGAAAATAAAAAGGTTAAGAATATCAGCAGATATTCGAACGGTTTAAATCCCTAACACAAATTGAGTTTTAAGTTATTACGAGGAGTTTTTCCGACGAAGTAATTTCTTAATTAATAAACAGATTGCCACAGCAAATGAAAAATTTGCTTCGCAATGACAATTAGAAATAAAGATGAACATATTAATTTTAGATAATTACGACTCTTTCACCTATAACTTGGTGCATTTGGTAGAGAAAATCACAGGAAATTTTCCTACAATTTTTAGAAACGATGAAATTAGCATTGAAGCTGTAGGGAATTATGATGTGATTATGTTGTCTCCAGGACCAGGAATCCCGGATGAAGCAGGAATTTTAAAAGAGGTAATTAAAAGATATGCTGGTATAAAACCAATCTTCGGAGTGTGTTTGGGTTTGCAAGCAATTACCGAAGTTTTTGGCGGAACCATCATCAATTTAGAAGATGTATTTCACGGAGTTGCAACAGAAATGAGAGTTACAGCGAAAGAGGCTATTATTTTTAAGGATGTTCCAGAAACATTTTTAGCGGCACGGTATCATTCTTGGGCAGCAACAGATGCCGGTTTTCCTGAAGAAATTCTGGTCACTGCAAGAGATGAAGACGGTCTAATTCAAGCAATTCAGCATAAAATATTTCCAATTTCTGCAGTTCAATTTCATCCAGAATCTATTTTAACAGACGTTGGAGAGCAGTTATTGAGAAACTTTATAAATAGCGTAAAAAAGTAATAAAATAGGGAGTTGATAAAGTTTTGAGATAACTTTGTATTGCTTCTATTTTACTTTCAAATAGCTGTTTGTAAAATGTCTCAATTATGGCAAGGTTTCAAAAACATCCTAAAAGGTTATAAAAGCTTAGTAGGTATATCAATAACAACTAATAAATACCTGCATGGTTTTTGAAACCTTGCAAGAGAAGCAAAAAATGAAAGCAATTTTAAACAAATTATATAATCACGAAAGATTGTCAAAAGGGGAAGCAACACAAGTTTTAAAGGACATTGCTTTAGAAAAGTACAATGATGCCCATTTGGCATCCTTTATGACAGTTTTTATGATGCGTCCTATCACGGCAGATGAGCTTTCTGGTTTTAGAAATGCATTGATAGAGCTGTGTATAAAAGTAGATTTGTCAGATTATAACACTATTGATATTGTGGGCACTGGTGGCGACGGTAAAGATACTTTTAACATCTCTACCCTAACGTCGTTTATTGTTGCAGGAACTGGACAGAAAGTAGCAAAACACGGTAATTACTCTGTGTCTTCTCAGTCTGGTTCTTCCGATATGTTAGAAAGTTTTGGGTACCATTTTACGAATGATCAGGCCGTTTTAAGAACGCATTTAGAGAAAGCAAATATTTGTTTTTTACATGCGCCAAAATTTCATCCAGCAATGAAAGCGGTGAGTTCAACAAGAAAAGCATTGGCATTAAAAACGTTTTTTAATATGTTAGGTCCGCTGGTAAACCCTAGTTCGCCCAAGAATCATATGCTAGGAACTTTTAATTTAGAAATTGCTCGTTTGTACAATTATATATTACAAGAAGAAAACGTTAATTACGGCATAGTGCATGCATTAGATGGGTATGATGAAATTTCATTGACAAGCGGATTTAAATTTTTCACTAAAAAAGGAGAACAAATTATACATCCAGAAGATTTAGGACAAAAGAGAATTCAGCAATCAGAAATATTTGGAGGAAATTCTGTAGCAAGTGCAGCGAAGATTTTTAAGTCTATTTTAGAAGGAAACGGAACAGATGCACAAAATAACGTGGTGTTAACAAATGCTGCTTTTGCTTTAAGAATTGTAGACGATTCAAAGAGTTTCGAAACTGCCTTTAGTGAAGCAAAAGAATCGCTTTTTGGATTGAAAGCAAAACAAACATTAGAGAAATTAGTACGTATTTAACATGACAAAAAAGAAAAATAGTTTACGCTCAATTATACCTGCCTTTTTATTAATGGGCGCTGCAGTGGGTATTCAAACAACTAATATTTTAAGAGATACACTCGTAGGATTTATTGTTGGGATTCTTGTTTACTTTTTTTTGAAGCACAGAAATAAATTAATTAAGAAAAACACATAAAACGTCCTTCCGAAGGAAGCATGACTGAAAAAATCTTTCGATTAAAATGAACAGATTGCTTCGTCCCTCGCAATGACAGAAAAAATAAGAAATGACAATATTAGATAAAATAATCGCATTTAAGAAGACAGAAATAGCGAAAATAAAAGCGGAAGTTTCCATTAAGAAATTAGTTGAGAGTCCGAATTTTGCAAGAGAAGTTTTCTCCTTAAAAAAATCTTTATTAGAAGTTGGTTCTACCGGTATTATTGCTGAGTTTAAACGTCAATCTCCATCTAAAGGAATTATTAATGATACGGCTACAATTGCAGATGTAACCAACGGGTATTTAGACGCGAATGTTGCTGCGCAATCTATTTTAACAGATACTTCATTTTTTGGGGGATCGATGGCAGATTTGATGGAAGCAAGAGTTATCAATCAACAAAAACCCATTTTAAGAAAAGATTTTATTGTAGACGGATTTCAGATTGTAGAGGCAAAAGCAATTGGTGCAGATGTAATTCTTTTGATTGCTGCTTGTTTAACTTCCGAAGAATTAAAAAATTATGGAAACCTAGCAAACGATATAGGTTTAGAAGTTTTATACGAAGTGCATACACAAGAAGATTTGGATAAAATTAACGATTTAGACAATAAAATCATCGGAATTAATAATCGGAATTTAAACACTTTTGAAGTTGACTTAGAAAATTCTATTAAACTATCAAATCAAATTCCTGACAGCAGTATTAAGATTTCTGAAAGCGGAATTTCAGATCCAAAAATTATCATGGGTTTAAAGGAATACGGTTTCCAAGGATTTTTAATTGGTGAAACCTTTATGAATAAAGAAAACCCTGGAGACGCTTGTTTAGAATTTATTAGTCAATTGAGATAATATGGAACGCGTTTCTTTTGATCCTATTTTACCAGCAAATCCTAAAATTTTTATTTTAGGCACCATGCCAGGGAAAGAGTCTTTAAGGAAACAACAATATTATGCGAATAATAGAAACTCTTTTTGGAAAATTATTTATGAGTTAACAGAAACCGTTTTTAGTGAGAACTATGCAGAAAGAACGGATGTTTTAAAGCGGAATCATATTGCAATATGGGATATTTGCCAATTTGGAGAACGAACAACAAGTTTAGCTTCTGATAAAAAAAATGAGGAGCCAAACCCCATTAATGAAGTAATAGAAATGTTTCCTTCGGTGAAGCAAATACTATTTAATGGAAAAAAGGCTGAGAAATTATATCGTAATTATTTTAGCGAAATAGAGAATATACAGTACAAAACAGTTTTGTCTACAAGTCCTGCAAATGCAAGATTTTCATTTAGAGAGAAATTAAATAATTGGAAAACAGCAATGGTATGAAATTGAAAGTATGCGGAATGAAATACGTAGAAAATATCCAAGAAGTTGCAGGTTTACAGCCAGACTATTTGGGATTTATATTCTATGAAAAATCGAAACGGAATTTTGAAGGGATTATTCCAGCGTTACCAAAAGGAATTAAAAAGACAGGTGTTTTTGTAAATGAAATGCTTGAAATTGTAATTTCTATGGTTGAAGAATATCGATTGGAAGCTATTCAATTGCATGGCGATGAATCTGTAATTTATATAGAAGAGTTAACAAAGCAGTTGGCAGAAAGAAAAGTCTTGTTTATGGAAGAAAACAAGCAGATAAAAAAGAAAAAAAATCAGCATTATATTTTAGAAAATAGCCTTGAGATTATTAAAGTATTCGGAATTAAAGATGCATTTGATTTTGACGTTTTAAAACCTTATTTAGAGGTAGTTGATTTCTTTTTGTTTGATACCAAAGGAAAAGAAAGAGGAGGAAACGGAACCAAATTTAATTGGCAGGTATTAGAAAACTATCCTTTCGAAAAACCTTTCTTTTTAAGTGGAGGAATTGGACTAACTGATTTAGAAGAGTTCCAAAAATTAAGCAACTTAGAATTACCAATTTATGCTTTAGATGTAAATAGTAAATTTGAAACTGCTCCAGGAAAAAAAAATATAGAAGAATTAAAAAAGTTTAAAAAAGAGTTAACTATTTAGCTGTTAAAATATTTAAAGGAATTAACAAGAATACCATTATACAAGATAAAGATATGAAATCAAAATTTCACCCAGACAAAAACGGATATTTCGGACAATTTGGAGGTGCGTTTATTCCAGAATTATTGCATCCAAATGTGCAAGAATTAGCAGATAATTACATTCAGATTATCGAATCTTCAGAATTTCAAGCAGAATATAAAGAGCTCTTAAAAGAATATGTTGGCAGACCTACACCTTTGTATCTGGCAAAAAGATTGTCAGAAAAACACGGTGCAACTATTTATTTAAAACGGGAAGACTTGTGTCATACGGGTGCGCACAAAATTAACAATACGGTTGGTCAAATTTTAATTGCACAGAAATTAGGCAAAACGAAGATTATCGCCGAAACAGGGGCAGGACAGCATGGAGTTGCAACCGCAACTGTTTGTGCATTAATGGGATTAGAATGCACTGTTTTTATGGGCGAAAAGGACATTGTGCGCCAGGCACCAAATGTAACTAGAATGAAAATGTTGGGAGCAAAAGTAGTGCCTGCAATCAGTGGTTCTAAAACGCTAAAAGATGCTACAAACGAAGCAATACGTTATTGGATCCAGCATCCGGAAACGTTTTATTTAATTGGTTCTGTTGTGGGACCTGCACCGCATCCAGATATGGTGGCACGCTTGCAAGCCATTATTTCAGAAGAAATGAAATGGCAATTAAAGGAGAAAACAGGAAAAGAGAATCCAGATACTATTATTGCCTGTGTTGGTGGTGGCTCTAATGCTGCCGGTGCTTTTTATCATTATTTAGATGATGAAGAGGTAGAATTAATTGCTGTGGAAGCGGCAGGTCTAGGAGTACATTCTGGTGAAAGTGCGGCCACTTCTCAATTGGGGCAAGTAGGTATTATTCACGGAAGTAAAACCATTTTAATGCAAGATGAATATGGACAAATTGTAGAGCCTTATTCGATATCTGCAGGGTTAGATTATCCAGGAGTTGGGCCTTTGCATGCTTTTTTATATGAAAGTGGTAGAGCAAAATTTATGAGCGCTACAGATCAAGAAGCGTTAGATGCCGCTTTTGAATTGACGAAGATAGAAGGAATTATTCCTGCTTTAGAAACTGCACATGCATTGGCTATTTTAGACAAAATTACGTTTAGAAAAGACCAGGTTGTGGTCATAAATTTATCGGGTAGAGGAGATAAAGATTTAGAGATTTATACAAAATATTTAGAAGCATAGAGAATTATGAATAGCAATATAGCACATATTGAAAAAGAGTTGGGGGATTTAAGAAACGAGTTGAAAAATCATTCTCTGTACAAGAAACTTCATACTTTAGAGGATGTACAGACATTTATGTCGTTGCATGTTTTTGCAGTCTGGGATTTTATGTCGCTTTTAAAAGCAATACAGATTAATTTAACCTGCGTTTCTATTCCTTGGACACCGGTTAAAAACGCCGAATTAGCACGTTTTATTAATGAAATTGTAGTCGCTGAAGAAAGTGATCACGATGCACACGGAGTGGTTAAAAGTCATTTTGAAATGTATTTGACGGCGATGAATGAGGTCAATGCAGATCCTAGTAAAATGAACGATTTACTTCAATTATTAGCATCAAATATTTCCGTAGAAGAAGCATTGGAAAGCGTTGCAATACCAGCTGCCGTAAAAGCGTTTTTAAACTTTACGTTTGATACTATAAAAACAAATAAAACACATTTAATTGCCGCTTCTTTTACCTTTGGAAGAGAAGATGTAATTCCTGATATGTTTATCAGTATTATTGACAAAGCTACGCTAGAAAATAATAAATCTTACGATAGTTTTAATTATTATTTAAAGAGACATATTGAATTGGATGGTGATGAACACGGACCTTTATCTTTAAGAATGATTGAAGAACTATGTGGCAGTGATGCACAGAAATGGGAAGAAGTTTTAGAGACAGGTAAAAGAGCATTGCAATTAAGAATTAACTTGTGGAGTGCCATTGAGCAAGAAATAACAGCACAATTAAAAATAGTCATATGAATTCGATTCAAGAATTATTTCAAAAAAAAGATAAAAACTTATTGTCTATTTATTTTACTTGTGGGTATCCTAAATTAGAAGATACAACGAAAGTAATTGCTGCATTAGCGCAAAGTGGTGTCGATTTTATTGAAGTTGGTTTGCCATATTCAGATCCTTTAGCAGATGGGCCCACAATACAAAAAAGCAGCCATGAAGCTTTGGAAAATGGTATTAATCTAGATGTTATTTTTGAACAACTAAAAACCATTAAAGAAACAAATGAGACGCCTTTGGTTGCAATGGGGTATCTGAACCAGTTATTAAAATACGGCGAAGATAAATTTTGTAAAGCCCTTGTAGCTTGTGGAATTGATACCGTTATTCTTCCAGATTTGCCGATGGTAGAATTTGAAAACCATTACAAGGAATTATTTGAAAAATACGGACTTACAAATATTTTTTTAATAACGCCACATACTTCGGAAGAACGAATTAGAAAGATAGATTCTTATTCGAAGGCATTTATTTATGTAGTGGCATCTGCATCTATTACAGGTGCAAAAGGAGATATTTCGAACAGTCAAATTGAATATTTCGAGAGAATAAAAGCGATGAACCTTGAAAGTAAATTAATTATAGGTTTTGGTATTTCGGATAAAGTTACTTTTAATACGGCGTGTTCTTATGCAAACGGAGCCATTGTAGGTTCTGCCTTTATAAAGCATATAGGAGATACTGGAATTACAAAAATTGATAATTTTATAAAACCAATCATTTCTTAAAATAAAAAGAGCGAAACTTCCTAAGTTTCGCTTTTTTTATGAGTATTAAATCTGATTTAGTTTACACTAATTAATTTGATATCAAAAAGTAAAACAGAACCACCAGGAATTCCATTGTGTGTATTTGCTCCGTAACCTAAGTTGTAAGGGATTAATAACATGCCTTCTCCACCTTCCTTGAAAAGTGGAATACCTTCTGTCCAACCCGGAATTACCTGATTTAGTCCAAAAGAAACACCAGCGTCACCACTTTGGTCAAAGGTGCTTCCATCT
This sequence comes from Arenicella sp., assembly GCA_047614925.1. Taxonomy (GTDB): domain Bacteria; phylum Bacteroidota; class Bacteroidia; order Flavobacteriales; family Flavobacteriaceae; genus Polaribacter. The sequence goes on along the minus strand of JBLHIE010000002.1, from coordinate 54,324 downwards.
AAAAAATAACCTTTATAGGCAACAGTAACATTACTAGTACTTGTAGGTCTTGTTCCAGAACCACCGTTGTTAATTATATAATATAGGCCAGAGTTTGTTCTTGTCGCATTTAAATCATTTGCTGCTATATACGCAATAATATCTGCTTCCGTTTGAGCATTAAAATCTGCGTCTTCGCTAGCGCAAGATGTAAAAATAAGTAGTGAAAAAATAAAAAATAAATAGGCTTTCATTGTGTGTTTTTTAAATTTTAGACAAAGATACTCTGATTATTTTAATAAACCTTTTCCCCGTTTAAATAAGTTGATACAGCAGTCGTTTTAGGGATTTTACTTTCTTCAACTTTCATAATATTTTGATTCAGAATTACAAAATCAGCAAATTTACCAACTTCAATAGACCCTTTTTCTTCTTCTTCAAAATTAGAGTAGGCCGCCCAAATGGTCATCCCTTTTAAGGTTTCTTCTCGAGACAAAACGTTTTCCATTTGAAACCCATCTTTCGGGTAGTTGTTTGTATCTTTTCTAACGGTTGCAGCATAGAAGGTTAGAAACGGATTTACTTGTTCTACAGGAAAGTCTGTTCCCAAGGCAATTTTTCCATAGGTATCTAATAGCTTTTTAAACGCGTAGGCACCTTTCATTCTTTCTTTACCAACGCGATCTCCAACCCAATACATATCGGAGGTTGCGTGTGTTGGTTGTACTGAAGGCAAAATATTATCAAAATGATTAAAATCTTCTTCAGAAATTATTTGCGCATGTTCAATTCTCCAACGTCTGTTCTTTGTGTTTTTTAAAACCTCTTTGTACGTTTTTAACATCCAGGTATTTGCAGAATCTCCAATGGCATGGGTATTCATTTGGTATTCTGAAGCTGCAATTTGTTTTGCAATTTCTTGATATCTTTCTGGGGAATAAATAAGTGCACCAAAATGATTTTCTCTATCTGAATAAGAGGTTCGCATTGCAGCCCCTCTAGAGCCTAAAGCACCGTCTCCATAAATCTTAAAAGAACGCACATTTAACTTGTCTGTTTTTACAATTCCTTTTTTTATGTAGTAATCAATTTGTGCTTGTTTGTCTCCAGAAACCATCGCGTATATACGCATTTTTAAAACTCCAACTTGTTGCAAACTGTCAATCAATTCAATGGTGTTTCTATCTAAACCAGCATCGTCAACGGTTGTCAATCCATAAGAAAAAGAAGTTTTTTGTGCAGCTAGTAAACCCTGAATTGCTGCTTTTTTTGAGGTGTTTGGAAATTTAATAAAATCCATAGCTGCATCAATTAAAACGCCCGTCATTTTACCATTTTCTACAATGATTTCTCCACCAGAAACTTGCGTACCTTTTGTAATTCCTGCCAAATCAATGGCTGCCTGATTCACCAATAAAGCATGCCCATCAACCCTGCTAATTGCCACCGGAATTGTTGGGAATAAGGCATCTAGTTTTTCTTTGGTAGGAAACTCTTTGACTTCCCAATCATTTTGATCCCAGCCACGACCCGTAATAAAAGTGGTGTTTTTTTCTTTTTGAAAAGCAACAAGCTTGTCTAATACGTCATCATAACTTTTAGTACCTTCTAAAGAAACTTTTTGCTGTTGCAGACCCATTCTATAAAAATGGCAATGTGCATCTATTAGACCAGGAACGATCGTCTGATTTTTTGCATCTATAAAGATATTCGATTGATACCTACCTGTAATTTCATCGTTTTCTCCAACAGCTACAAAGACACCGTCTTTAATGGCAAAAGCGGTTGCTTGGTCAAAATTAGTGTTTACAGTGTACGTATTCGAGTTGATTACGATGAGGTCCACCACTTCTTTAGTGCACGAAAAAAGTAAGATGAGTGTGCCGAAGAGTAAAAGCGTTTTTTTCATTTTGTGATTCTTTAATTTATGAGTTTAGGTACATAATATACGCACAGTACATCAGTAAAAATTGTAATGGAATTCTAATAAAAGCAATCTTTTTAGAACCAATTGCTGGCCTAATTTTAGTGGCGTCCCAAATATGAATGGGTAGAAAAAGAAGCATGAGGATAAAAATTCCTGCAGTAGCATTTTTCACGGTTTCAGTGAAAAATAAACCGAATCCTACCATAAACTCAAGGGTTCCAAAAATATAATTGATGGTTAATTTTGGAAGAAAATTGGGAATGAAATTCTTGAATAACTTTGGTTTGAAAACATGCATGATTCCTGCAAAACAGAAAAGGATACCAAATAGAATTCTTAAAATAAGTACAAAAGTTTCCATAAGGATTATGGTTTTACAGCGATGTTATTGTACAAGTACTTGTCCATTAAATAAACAAGACTTGCCATAGAAGCGCTTCCCAATTCTAATTCTCTTTTGTTTACCTTATCAAAAGTATCTCTGCTTGTGTGGTGGTAATCAAAATAACGCTGACTATCAGGTCTGTACCCAACCAAGGTTACATCTTCTCCTTTTAACGGAGAAATATCTGCACCAGAACCACCGGCATCTAAATCATGTAAACCATAAGGTGATAATAATTTTTTCCAGCTTTGTAATAATTTAGTATTCGATGCATTTGCTTGAATAGAAAACCCTCTTGGTGTATGTCCGCCAGCATCCGATTCTAAACCACCAATATGATTCTCTTTATTAAATTTTGCCAATTCAGCATATTTCTTTGCTCCACGCGTTCCGTTTTCTTCATTCATAAAAAAGACAATGCGAATGGTGTTTTTTGGTTTGATGTTATTTTTTTTGAATAAATAAGCAACCTCTAAAGATTGTACAATTCCGGTTCCATCATCATGAGCTCCTTCTCCTAAATCCCAGGAATCCAAATGACCACCAACCACAAAAATATTTTCTGGTGTTTCTGTTCCTCTAATTTCACCAACAACATTAAAAGAGGGTGCATCTGGTAATGTTTCACAGCTTTGTTTAAAGTAGAATTTTAAATTCGGATTTGTTTTTAAATCTGCACTTAAAGTCGTTGCAGCTTTGCTACTAATTGCAGCAGCAGGAATGTATTGTTCCTGTGGTAAATCCTTGTATGTCATAGTTCCTGTGTGTGGAAAATCGTCTTCAGAATTTGTCATAGAACGCACAATTACACCTTTCGCTCCAAATACCCCACAAATTGCAGCACCTTGAACTCTTTGGTCTACACAGCCTCCGTAAGCACTAAATGTATTAATTAAAGTGTTGTCAAAAGGCCTGTTGAAAAACACAATTTTATCTTTCATTTTCTCACCCAAAGCAGTTGCTTCTTCTAGTGAATTTACTTCGAGAACTTCTGCAAAAACACCAGTATCTGGCGTAGCAATAGAAAAGCCTAAAGCGCAAATAGGTACATTTTTTTGTTTTCCGTTTGTAGTATAAGTAGCAATTTCTTTTTCGCCACGAACCCAATGAGGTACCATAACAGGTTGCAGCCAAACAGAATCTAAACCAACTGAATTCATTAATTGTTCTCCCCAAACAACTGCTTTTGCTGCTTCTGGTGATCCTGATAACCTACCACCAATATTCTGTGTTAAGTCTCTTAACCATTCATAAGATTTACCATCTTCTAAAACACTGTTAAATAGCGTTTTAACATGTGTTGAATCTATTTTTTCTTCAGAAGAAAGATTCTGAGCTGTTTTTTGTTCTGATTTTGTATTGCAGGAAACAACAAGAAAAGAGAGTGTAAGTAAGAATAATAATTTTTTCATGATTCATTGATTAGTTGGCTATAAAATTACAAAAATGAAATGAGAAAGCATCTTATTTAAAAATCAAACTTATAGGTAATTCCGGCCAACGCTTGAAAACCTTGTGTATTAAAGTTTGCAAAGCGCTGGTATTCTGTATTTAACATATTGTTCAACTTTAAAAAAGCAGAAAATTTATCGTTAAAATGATAGCCGCCATTTAAGTTCACATCTACAAAGGAACTTAACGTTTCTGCGCCATTTAAACTCGAAGGAAATGTTGTAGTATACACCGCGTCTTTTCGTTCACTTACATAATAAATAGTAGCGTTCGCATACCATTTTTCTGAAGTATAGTTTGCTAAAATACTCGTTTGTAAACTTGGTAAATTCCAGTTTTCTAATGCCGTTGTAGTGGTGTAGTTGTCGTATTTAATATGCGTTGTAAAGGTTAAGTTCTTGTCAAAAAGATATTCAATCTCTGCAAAAATACTGGTAGATTTTACATCATCATAATAGATGCTAAAAGAATTTCCGTATTCATATCCCTTTAAAGGTTGGCTATTTTCGGTAGATGTAATTCCGTTTGATTTAGAATTGTTTCTTAAAAATAATGGTTTGTCTTCTTCTTTTTTAATGCTTACCTTCAGGTTATAATTAATATTTTTGCTAATATTTCCTTTGAAACCAATAAAGAAGTTTGAAGATTCTGCGGTTTGGGTGATGAATAAGGTTGGAGAAACATACGGATTTTCTTCTGTAAATTCTTGATACGTGTTGGTCTCTAAATTACCCGTAAAACCCGCATATCCGTTTATATAGTTCTGAAGAATACGTGTTTGTAAAAACACATCTGGAAACATAAAAAAGTTTGTTGCAGCGTTCTCTATATCTAAAGAAATGAAAGTCCTTAAGCTTGCTTTTAAAGAAATGCCTAAATAGTTTAAGGTATATTCAGGTATTAATTTTGCAGTGATAATATTGTAGTTTATTTTGCTCGCATTTGCATAGTCATTTTGGAAAGAACCTTTTAAAAATTCTATGCCCGTAGCTACAGAAATATCATTTAAACTACTGCTTAAGAAATCTAGAGGGAAGGCTAAGTTTGCATCAAAATTAACAAGCACTTCGCTACTTTTAAATTTATCAGTAAAGTAAGAAACTGCAACCTTACCAAAATCTATATAAGAATCATGAAATTTAAAACCTCCTACTAATTTTAAATGTCGGTAGTTTTGTGCTTCATGAATAGCGCTAATGGTATTTTCTGTAAAACTTTTGTCTTGCGGCAAACCATACCAATTGTAGTTGTTTTGTGCTGCATCTATACTTACCTTCCAATCAAAATACCTTTCTTCCTGTTTAAAAAAAGTGGTCATATTGAAATTTAAAAAATTACTATTTAAAACACTATTTTTAATATTTTCTTCGGAAGCATTGTATGTTGCATGGAGTCCAAATTCGTTATTAAGACGGTTGGTTTTATTGATAAATAATTCTGCATATGGACTCGCATAATTACCATATCCACCTGCAAAATAGTTGTTATATATTCTTTCTTTTACACCAACATTAATACCTTTTGAAACTCCTGTTTTGGGAATAAATGTAGATGCCACAGGAGCAGAAAAAATGGTATATGTTAATTTTTTTTTGTTACTTTTTTCTAATAATTCTATTTTTGGAACCTCTTTTATCTTTTGAGCATTTGCAATTTTAGGATTGTACTTGGTAATTACATTTACAATTTCTGTTGCTACAATGGTATCTCTTGATTTTTGTTGTGCATTTACAGAAAAAGCACCTACTAAAATAACGTATATGAGAAAGCCTTTTTTCATTAGTTCTTTTTTTCTGGAGTTACTGAATTATTTATTTTAGCCTGATTTTCTTTAATTGTATTCAAAACTTTTTGGGTGTCTTCTTGAATGTCTTCAAACTCCTTGAAGTTTTTTATGATATTTTCTAATACAAAAGTAGCCTGATAAATGTCATTTAAAGCATAATAATTCTCACCCATAATTACATAACTTTTTACAGCCCAGTATTTATAAGTGGTATATCCTGCAATTAATTCTTGTATGGTTTCATTAGAGGCTTCGTATTCTTTTTGTTTGTTTTTAAAGAAAGCGTTGTAATACAAAGCTTCTGCTTTTAGCGCGCCATTTGCCGTCTTTTCTATTGCAGCGTAATACGTTTTAGCGGTAGTAAAGTCTTGGGTTTTAATAGCAGCTCTTGCAATTATTTTTTTAGCATCATTTTCTAATCCAGTGTCTATTTTGTCTTTTCCTAACAGCAGTTTTGCATATGCTATTGCAAATTCATAGGCTGCTGTTTCAGAATAACCTTTCATTAAGTTACTCTGTGCAAAAAGAATATTTTCTGAAATATAAGCCTCTTCTTCTAACCTTTTTAAAATAGGAAGTGCGGTTTCAAAATCGTTTTTATTTAAATAGATTTGAGCTAATTTATTTAAGGCATCTTCGGCATATTCCGAACCCTTTTCATCAATACTAAAAACATAATAGGGTATTGCTTTTTCAAATTCATTTTCCTTAAAATAAACGTCTGCTAAATAGTAATTCGCTTTTATTTTATGACTTCCTTCTGGGAACGTTTTATTGTATTTTTCAAGACTTTCTATGGTTTTTTTTGCGATTTTATTTTCTAAATACTTTTTTTCTGCTATTGCAAAAGTGGTGTTCTCCAAGGCTGCATTCGTACTGTTTATAAACGGTAAAGTGGCGATCCAAGTAACATAATCCTCTAAGTTTCCTTCTTCTATATACACCTTTCTCGCATTGGTAACAGCTTCTAGGGCATCAGGAGAATTCGGGAATTTTACGGTTACTTTTTTGTATTTTGTTAAAGATGCTTTGTAAGAATTACTATTAAAATACAACAAACCTTGTCTTAACAGTGTTCGAGACAAAAAGATACTTTTTGGATGTTTTTCTACCAATCTATTATAGGCAATGTGCGCATTTTCAGGATCTTTTAGTGAAGAATAGGTATTGCCCAATTGGTACAATGCGTCGTCTATTAAGTGAGATGTTGGGTACTTATTAATCATTGTTTTAAGTGCTGCTATTTTTGCTTCATTTTCCGCTGTAAAGCCACTACTCATTCCTGCCTGATAGGTAGCGTAATCTGCACCGTCACCATTATTGGCGGCTACTTTTTTATAGGCTAAAATTGCTTTTTTGTAATTTGTTAAGGCAAAATAACTGTCTCCAAGTCTAATAAAAGCATCGGATTTTAAAGCTTCTGGAATTGTTGTTTTGCTTAAAAAGACCTCAAAATATTCAGCGGCTTTTGAGTATTCCTTTAATTTAAAATAACAATAACCAATGTTGTAATCTATGAAGATAAAATTGTCTATTTTTTTAGATTTTAAAAAGATATTTAAAGTATTAAACTTTGTTAAAGCGTTTGTGTAATCCTCTAAATTATAATAGGTTTCAGCTTCCCAATATTTAGATTTTTGGCTTATTTCAGTCGTTTTAGATTTTTTTCCTTCGATAAACAACACCAAGGCTTCCTTGTAGTTATTTTCATTAAATAATTGAATGCCACGATACAAAGAAATTTCTTGACTGAAGGCTGTATTTTCTTCAGATTTCTTTTCAGATAAAAATTGCAAAGCTCCTTTGTAATCTTGCTGATTTAAGAATGAAGAAACCAATAGCTCATTTATTTCGCTATAGGTTTTCGATTTAGGGTATGTTTTTAAATAATGCTGTAGAACTTTCGATATGGCTTCAAAAGGGTTGCCTTCTTCATAACTTAGTTTGGCGTAGTTTAAGGCTGCGTCTTCCTGTAAATTTGTATTAAAACTCATTTTCGAAGCAGATTTAAAAGCATTTAATGCTGCCGCTTTTTTTTCTAGTTTCATATAACACTCCCCTAAGTGATAATAAGCGTTTTGAGAAACTGCATTTTTTTTATCAATAATTTTATTGAAATTATCTACCGCATTTTTAAAATCATTTTGTTTAAAATAGGCGTATCCTAATTGATAAAAATCGGTATTATTCCATTTTCCTTGGGGTCCTTTATAGCTCTTTAAATAGGCAATTGCCGCAGTGTATTCTTTAAGGTTGAAGTAGCTTTCGCCTATAATTTTAGAAACGTCAGATTTTAATTTTTTCTCTATTGTTGGAAGTAACTCTAATCCAACTTTAATACAACGCTTAAATTTCCCAGCTTTAAAATTAATATCTAGCAGGTAATAAGAAATTTCTGCGCGGTAAGATGCATTGTCTGCAATTTCTTTTAAAGTAGTTTCTGCAAGATCATAATCTTCTTGTTTGTATGCTATAAAACCATAATAATACCGAGCATCGTTTCCGTATTTGGCGTCATTAATTAGGGGTAGAAAGCGTTTGTTTGCCCGCGTTAAATTGTTGGTGTTTAGAAAGCAATAGCCCATTTTAAAGTTCAATTCTTTCTGGTTGTCTATAGAAAGGTCTTCAATAGCCACTTTTTGATACCATTTTAGTGCATGCGCTGTTTTTTTATTAGCAAAATAATAATTTGCTACATTAAAAAAAGCAGTATTTTTTTTAGTACTATTCGGATTGTTGGCAACAAAAGAAAGTACCTTTTTAGCGGCATTTGGTTGTTGTAGTTTTACGGCACACATTGCTTCGTAATAAGAAGCATCGGCTTTTAGATTAGAGCCAATAGCACCTCTTTGAAAAACGGTAGCAAATGTTTTTTGTGCTGCAGCATAGGCTTTTGTATTGTATAAATTTAAAGCATTGTTATAGTTGGTTAACGCTGTGGCATCTGCAATGGTTTGTTGCGAAAAAGAGGTAGCAGTAACCAATAGAATACATAAGGAAGGGATCACTTTTTTTAAAAAACGATAGTTCATATAATTTTTTTTATTCTCAAGATAGATAACGAATAATTCTCTGTTTTGTTTGAAAGAGTAACAAAAGAATCTTAAACTTTTAATCAAAAGTAAGAATTGTTGTCAATTCGTAGTAAAAAATCGTCAGAAACTTTTAAGTTTGTAAAAACTACCCAATACTATGAGCAATCTTGTTTTACATCTAGAAAATGCAGAAATTTATCAAAGAGATAACTTAGTCCTTTCTAACGTGAACTTAACAATCAACAAAGGAGAATTTTGTTATTTAATAGGTAAAACGGGTAGTGGAAAAAGTAGCTTAATGAAAACGCTTTATGGCGACTTGCGCCTACGGAAAGGAGCTGGAAGTATTGTAGGCTTTGATTTGATAGGATTAAAAGAAAAGCAAATTCCGTTTTTAAGAAGAAAAATAGGCATTGTTTTTCAAGACTTTCAATTGTTAAATGACAGAAATGTATTCGAAAATTTAAAGTTTGTTTTAAAAGCAACTGGTTGGAAGGACAATGAACTCATGAAAGAAAAAATTCATGAAGTGTTAGATAAAGTAGGGTTAAAGTCTCAATATTATAAAAACACATTCGAACTTTCTGGAGGAGAGCAACAAAGAGTTGCTATTGCAAGAGCACTTTTAAACGATCCAGAATTGATATTGGCAGATGAGCCAACAGGTAATTTAGATCCAAAAACTTCTATGGAGGTGATGGAGCTTTTAAATGAAATTTCTAAAAACGGAAAAACCATTATAATGGCTACCCACGATTATCAATTAATTGTAAAATTTAAGCAGAAAACATTAAAGTGTGAAGGCGGTAAACTATTTGAAGTCGCCCAACAAGCTAGTGTTTAAAAATAATTGAGGTTATTCTTTTAGCATTTTCTTCAGGATTAAAACCTAACAATTTCTCTTGGCGCGCTGTCATCTGTTCATTAGAAAATAGTTGTTCAAATAGTTGGGCTGTTTTTTCTAAGAGGTGTTTTTTAGTGTTTGCCAGTTTGCACAAGGCCTCGAGACCCGTATCTTCAATCATTGCAGAGTTTGAAATCACATGCCTTCCTTGGTATAAAGTATGCAGTAACTTTAATTTAATACCTGTTTTTTGAAAAGTAAATAAGGTGTTAACTTGTGCCTTTTGAAATAAAATATCTAAACTTTCTTGATTGGGAATCTCTTTAAAACCGATGTTTTGATGTTTTTTAATTTGCTTTAGAACAGCCTTATTCTTGCAGCTACTCGCAACTAAAAATTGATACGGAGTTTCTTTATATGCGTCAATTAAAAACAAAGCGGCTCTTACATTATCCGAAATTCTTAAATCGCCATGGTATAAAATAAAATCACCCTTTTCTTCTGTAAAAATTCCTTTTTTAGCACTATGAAATACAGGAATATACTCGGCTTTTTTTCCATACTTTTTAGAAAAATAGGCTTGTTCAAAAGGGGAAATTGAGAAAATACCCGTTGTCTTTTTTAAGATATTTTCAAACTTTTTAAGCTTGATAGCCTCTAGATAAAAAAACAACTTCTTACATATGTTTTTTTCACTTTTAGACAATCCGAAAAAATAATCGTGCTCTATGTTGTGCGCTCTAACGTAGGTGTTTTTAAAGTGGTGTTTTGTAAGTGGATATGCCGTATGTAAACCTTCAAAAATTATAGGAAACGGCGTTTTTTTTAAATTTGTAATCAATTTCTTACAGCTTCTACTTTGAACCCTAAAGGGTAATCGAGAGAATAAAGACAAAAAACTATTTTTGCGTTGGTAGTAAAATACCTTTTCGCAATATTTTTCTAACGCAGGCTGGGTTGTTTTATCATCAAAAAGGTAGGTGTGCAAATAGATTTGAATACCTTGTTTGTGCAGTTCTTTTATTTTAAAAAAAATATCAATAATTCCACCATAATTCGGTGGGTAAGGAATATCGAAGGAAACAAGATGAATGCTTTTTTTCATTAAATACAAATGTAAAATTTAAAAAATGAATATATTTATACTTTTATAAAGATTTATGAAGATTGTTAAAACCGAGATAGTACAGCTTATTTACAACAACTTAAAGGAGCATAAAGAACTTTTAAAAACTCAGTTTTTAAAATCGAAAGCGACTATTGGTTATTTTTTTATTGATGACTTATTACCTGAAGCATTGGCGTTAGAAATTTACAATAAATTCCCAACGACAGACAGGGCCGTACGAAAGAAAAATTTACGTGAATTTAAATTTACAGCGTATCAAATGGATCGATATGATGCTCTTTTAGAACAAATAATTTATGCCTTTCAGGATGACAAAATAATTCAGTTGATAGCAGAAATTTGTGAATTGGAAGAAGTGTTTGGTGATGAAAAATTATATGCTGGTGGCTTGTCTCTAATGGGAAAAGATAATTTTTTGAATCCTCATTTAGACAATTCACATGACAAAGATAGAAATAGATGGCGTGTTTTAAACCTGTTGTATTATGTAACTCCGAATTGGACGCAAGAAAATGGTGGTAATTTAGAGATTTGGCCAAACGGATTAGAACAAGCGCAAACTACTATAGAAAGTAAGTTTAATAGGTTGGTGGTGATGACTACACATCAAAAATCTTGGCATTCAGTAAGTAAAGTTTTAAAAGAAGATGTGCGCTGTTGCGTTTCGAACTACTATTTTTCCAAACAGCCTTTTTTAGAATCAGATACATTTCACGTAACCACTTTTAGAGGAAGGTCTTCAGAAAAAGTAAGAGATTTATTTTTGAGAGCAGACAACGGTCTTAGGTCTAGTATGCGTAAAATATTCAAAAAAGGGATTAGAGAAAATCCACATCAGTATAAAAAATAGTTATTTTAAATTACGAAATATCGCTATTAACTCCGCTTCTTGTTGCTCCCAGGTTAGTATTTCTTTTGCTAACTTTAATTCTGTAGTATACTCTTTTTCTAAAACTTTTTTTATTTGCTTTGCGAGTTTCTCAGGAGTGCTGTTTTTTAGAATCTCACCAACGTTATATGTCGAGATAACTTGGCTCATTTCAGGTAAATTAGAAACTAGAATTGGCACCTCTGCCTGTATGTAATCAAATATTTTGTTCGGTAAAGCAAACCTGTAATTCAATCCTAAATCTTCTTCTAAGCTAAGTCCTATGTCTGCTAAAGGTGTTAGTTTATGCAATTCTTTAGGTGAAATTTTACCTAAGAATACAACTTTGCTGTTTAGGTTTTCTGTGGAAACTTTCTCTTTTAGAAACGCACGAATATCTCCATCTCCAATAAGCACTAGTAAATGATTTTCTAAAAAACGCATGGTTTCAATCATTAACTCTAAACCTCGTCCAATATTCAATGCACCTTGGTATAAAATTATTTTTTCATCCTTTGTGTCAAAAGAAAAAGCACCTTTATTTATTTCTTTTTTAGTGGGAAGGTTCTTGATTGTTTTAAAATGAGTGTTGTATTTTTCTTTGTAAAAGGATGCAATGCTATTGCAAACTGTATAGTTATTTTTTAGGTTTGGCAAAATCCAATTTTCTAAAGCAAGCCAAACTTTTTTTACTTTAGGTCTGTGGACTAGCTCCGGGATTTCAGGAAAAAGCTCATGACTGTCAAAAACAATTTTTTTATTCTGAAGTTTACTCACCAAGTAATTTGGTAGCAGTGTATCCAAATCATTTGATAATAAGATATCTTTTTTTGTGAATAGTAAGTAGCAAAATAATCGAAGATTGTATTCTGCAAAAAAGAGAAAACCAGTATTAAATAGTAATTGAAATCTTTTTGTTTTGTAGTTTCTACTTAAAGGGATACTGTTTTTTAGTTTTCTTCCTATTAATAAAACTTCAAAGTTATTTTGAATTAAAGTATCACAAACTTTAGCTAGTCTTTGGTCTGTCGCGATATCATTTGTAACACTTACTAGAATTCTTTTCAATTTTTAGATTTTCTGCAATATAAATACATTTAATGAATTGAGATAATAGTTTGCTTTTATCCGCGTTCATTCGCAAAAAACAGAAAAGAGGTTTTAAGCTCTTTTTCATGCAGTTTAGTGCGATTTATTTTTTTCTTTTAAAAAAGACTTGTCGTAATTTATAAATAGATTAATCCATATAATTTTAGAAAATGCAAATAATAAAGGAGCTAAAACAAGCAAAGTAACTACCATTAAAATTAAAGTAGAAAGGTAGGGTAGTTCTGGAAAAATTAGCATTTTTAAGACAAATACGGCAACAAATAAAGCAATTCCTAAGCCATAAGAAACATAATAAGATCCTTGAAAAAAGCCTGGTTCTAAATTGTATTTTAAACCGCAATTATTGCACTTCTTTTTTACAGTTCCCAATTTTTTAAAATTGTAAGGATGACTTTCAAAAAAACGTCCTTTATTGCATTTAGGACAACTCATTTTAAGAATGCTAAATAGTTTTGTTCCTTCTTTAAACATGTGTTTTTATTTTATACAAAAGTAATCTTCTTCAAGAGTTTAAAGGTAACAATTGTTGTAAAGGTGTTTTATAAAATAGTTACAATACAGTGTTGTCTGTTTTTTAAAAAACAAAAACCTCAAAAAATTGATTAACAATAAGTTGAGGTGTATTAAAGTGGAACAGAAAGGAGTGAAGTCGAACTGTTTTGATTAGGATTTACAAAAAATAAAAAATCCGAAAATATAAAAAGTTATGGGTTCTAATTTAGTAAGTAGGAGAGTAGAACCCGTCCAGACCGATTAAATAGTCCTTAAAAATCTGTTTATTATAGGGTTAAGTGTTTTTTGTTTTCAATATTGTAAGGTCTCTGTACGATTGTTCTGTTTCTATTTAAGAAGAACCCTACATAATGGAGATAAAATACTTTGACAAAACAATATTAAACGGAGGCAGTTCAATAAAATTATGTGTTTTAGATTTAAAACTAAAGTTTTCTTTAAAGTGTTACTGCGTAATTAAACGTATTAAAATCTATAGAACTCAACATTAGTCACTCATATATCTTAAAGGGCTAAGTAAAGCTATAAATCTCCAAAATCTTAAACAGAATATCAAAAATGAAGAGGCCATCTTATCAAAAAAAAGTGATTTTTATCTAGAAGAAGGGGGGCTAAGATATATACCCTGAATGCTTAAAGCGAGTAAAAAATATTTTTTTATTAATTATTTACGCCTTCCGCCAGTTTCTATTATTTCAATAGTTTGTTTGCACCAGTTACTGTTTTTTTTAATTATATTTCTATTTTTTTATATCTCTTTTAAAAGTATGCTCAAAAAAATAGCTAAATATTTTATAAGTCGCTAACTAAAGAAACTTTAATTATTGGGTCAATTAATATTGCTGGCGTTAACCAACTAATATATCAAGTATCCTTCTTATTATATTGATTAAATACTTTGCATTACACTAATATCAGGCAATCTTTTTTGGTTTAATTTTGATTGGTTAATCAATTAACTTAGCAGATAACAACCGAATAGATAATTTGGGAATATTTTCTTAAAAAAACTAGAACTAGCGATAAATTATAAACGGCTTAAGTTTACCTTTTATAAATTTAAGCAATTAATTAGAAAGAATAAAAGAGAGAATTAAGGTTAATTTATACGCTGAAGCTTATGGCCTGCGATAACACTGATAATCTTCACTCTTTTCTATTATAAATCATGTTTAGTTCTGTGAGACTTTGATTTCGATTTTAAGTTGTTTTGAGTGTTCGTATTATGTTTTTTTTTAAACATTTGCGTAAATCTGTATTTATAATTAAGGTTTATAGCAGGCTTAATTCAATCTCTTTTTAGTAACAAATTCCTTTGACAATTTATTTTTAATCCTTTATCTTTGTAAACATTGGTTGGGTATAAAACTTTTGCATATCCCACCAATATAGAATGATAAAAGGATAAAAGCTCGGTGTATAAACACGTTGGCTGTAATTTTAGCCTTTAAATTAAAATAATAATTAATAAAAACAGATTTATGAAAAAAAGACTACCCTTTGGAATTTTGATATTTTTAAGTTTATTTATCTTCTCTTGCTCGAGTGATGATAATATAAATAGTAGTGTACTAGCTGAAGTACCTGAAGCAATTACACAGTTTGACAATAGTAATTTTGGAATTTATAAAGGTGTATTTATTGGTTCAAGTGGAATTGTTGTAATAAATGTAAACAACAACGGTAATGTTTCTGCCACAATGATAATCGATGGAACAACTTATATTTTTACAACAAATGAAGTCATTCAAGTAAATCAGCAAACTGTAATTAATTTTACAAGTGGAAATGATAGCTTCACATTTTCAGTTTCATCAAACGGAACAAATCCAGAAATCTCTAATTTAACGATTGAAGGACATCCTAATGCGAACATTATTCTTGTGAAAGAAACATCAGCCATCTTGACTGAATTATTTGAAGGCTCGTATGCTGGTATTGGTAATAGTACAGATGTAGGCACTTTTAACGCAATAGTAACAGGAAATGAAATGGCAGTTCTTGCTTATAGCAAAACAAATTCTGTGTTTTTTACACTAGATGGTATAATTAATAATAATTTTATTTCTGGAGTTACTTCAACTGGAACTGATGTAAATGGAACTCTTAATGGTGATAATATAATTGGCACTTGGAGCGATAGTCAGTCTAATGAAAACGGAAATTGGTCGGGAACAAGAACTTATTAGAGTAGAAATATAAACTACAGCCAATAAAGAACTGAGTTTAAATCTAAGTCTTTTTATCATTAATTTTATGTATTAGTATTCTAGGCTTAAACTTCTGTTTAAGCTTTTTTAGTTATTTGTTTTATGGACGTTATTACTATTTAGACAGCAATGCAGAAACAAAGGTGTCATCGTATGGGTCCTGATTTAGCAATGGCAAAAGCCTGTTTTAATAGTTTATTAGAAACTGCTATTAATGTTAATTTCTTGCTCTTACTTTTGTTTACAATTCGCTCGTAAATTTCTCTACAACCCTTGTTATGTTTACTTGTTAAATTTTATCACACCACCTCATTAAGGTAAGTAAGATTTAAATATTTCAGTTAACTAATTTAAAACAGATTATTTTAAATAGTACATGGGTGTCTGTACGCGCGCGTATTGTTTCTATTAATTAAGTTTTTTTTAATTTAAAGGATAGTTAAAGTAGTAATACTTAAGAATATTTATTGTTTACTTAAAATGAAAACGCACACAATAACCGACACAAAATATTTTTTTCAGGGTATAAAAAAACCTAATCAACTAAATATTTATTGATTAGGTTTTTTATTAAGTGGAGACGCCGAGAATCGAACTCGGGTCCAAACAAGCAGCCAAGAGGCTTTCTACATATATAGTTCTTTCTTAATTTTCGATCAAAAGCTGATTAAGAACAATCCACTTTTAACTTAACTTCTTTAGTTTCAAAAACCCGTCAAAGTAGCAGGTTTTCTATGTTTACTTTTACGATATCCAAAAGTGAAACGCCGTAA
Source organism: Arenicella sp. (assembly GCA_047614925.1). GTDB lineage: Bacteria > Bacteroidota > Bacteroidia > Flavobacteriales > Flavobacteriaceae > Polaribacter. Next base: position 38,313 of record JBLHIE010000002.1, on the reverse strand, counting down.
ACCAAGGCTGTTCGTGGACATAAAGCTTGCACACCTAGTGTGCCGAGGCCAATCCTACTATAATTCGGATTATGCAGCTAAAGCGTAGTTATCTTCGCCGTTTAAAAAGTTGAAATTAGGTTTTACGAGTGTTATTTCATAACTCGATATGCTTACAAATTCACTGTCCTTGCTGTCAAAACCAGTCGTCCCCAAAATGTCAAAGAGGTATTTTCTTAACAATGAAAATTCCGAGTACAAAAGTATAAAAAATACAGTTGTTTATCATTATAAAATCCAATATCTTCGAGCAAATATTATTCTATTTATTTTGAAGTTGTTTCAGTAACAAAAAAAGAGAAGAACATGAAGTTTGGCATTATAAAAGAACGTAAAAATCCACCAGATAGAAGAGTCGTTTTTTCACCTGGAAAATTAAAAGAATTTAAAGAACAATTTACAGAGGCAACCCTTCTTGTAGAAAGTTCAGACATACGCATCTTTAAAGACAAACAATATACAGATGCAGGGTTAGAAATTTCAGAGGACATGACGAGCTGTGATGTTTTATTCGGAGTAAAAGAAGTGCCTATAGAAGCATTAATACCTCATAAAAAGTATTTTTTCTTTAGCCATACCGTTAAAAAACAACCCTACAATAGAGCTTTGTTAAATGCAATTCTAGAGAAAAACATAGCGTTGTATGACCATGAAACTATTATCAAAGAAAATGGTACACGCTTAATTGGTTTTGGTCGGTATGCAGGTATTGTTGGGGCTTACAATGGTTTTAGGGCAATAGGTTTAAAGACCGCTGCATTTAGTTTGCCAAAAGCAACAAGTTTAGACAGTCAGCAAGAATTAATTACAGTATTAAATAATATTGAATTACCCAATTTAAAAATACTTTTAACCGGAAACGGAAAAGTAGCTTTTGGAGCAAAAGAGATGTTAGATGCCATGAACATTAAAAAAGTATCGGTTACAGCATATCTATCTGAAAATTTTAACGAGTCTGTTTATTGCTTGGTAGACGTTTTAGATTATAATAAACGTAAAGAAGGCAACAATACTACAAATAGACATTTTTATAACCACTCAGAAGCGTACGTTTCTAATTTTATGCGTTTTGCGAAAGTAACAGATTTCTTTATTGCAGGTCATTTTTTCGGAAATGGTGCGCCGTATTTGTATTCTCGAGAAAATGCAAAGTCAACAGACTTTAACATTAAGTATGTGGCAGACATTTCTTGTGATGTAGATGGCCCTATTGCTTCTACATTAAGAGCATCTACTATTGCAGACCCCATTTATGGTTACAATGCGCAAACAGCCTCTGAAGTAGATTACAAAGATAAAGATGCTATTGTAGTAATGGCGGTAGATAATTTACCTTGTGAATTGCCAAAAGATGCAAGTGAAGGTTTTGGAGAGATGTTTCTAGAAAATGTGATTCCTGCTTTTTTTAATAATGATAAAGACGGCGTTTTAGAACGTGCTAAAATGACAGAAAACGGAAAGCTTACGGAACGTTTTTCTTACTTACAAGATTATATAGAGGGCAAAGAATAATGATCGAAGACAGACAGTTTCTTATTGATTTGGCAAAAATGAAAATGCCTTTTGGTAAATATAAAGGTAGGTTTTTGATTGATTTGCCGGAACATTATATTGTTTGGTATAAAACAAAAGGGTTTCCTGCAGGTAAATTAGGGAAGCAAATGGAGTTGGTCTATGAACTTCAATTAAATGGTCTAGAGGATATTATAAAACGGATACAACGAGATTTTACTTAAATATTTTTCAACGTTTGAAAAGGTGTTCATTTCGTGACAGACTCTAAGGCAGTAGGAACGTTTATCTTTCAACAACTCCGTATGTAGCATGCGCTATCGCTAAAATGGTAAACGAAGCATACCAATAACTAGGAATTATAAAACAATAAATACTTAGAGCTAAGGATAAGCCGCTTAAAATAAGAATGCTTTTACGCTCCTTCTTTTTAATTATGAATAAGAAGAGTGCATATATAATTAAAAAGCTTGGGGTTATAAAATCAACCAAACCTAGTTTCATTAAAGTGATTAATATTACAAAAAGAGCGATTACTCCTAATAAATACCCAAAAAAAGTAGCCTTCGTTTTGCTGTTCCATAACAGTGTTTTAAAACTTTGTGCAATTCTCTTTCCGCTAAAAAATAAAGCAAAAGAAGAAAAGAGTATAAAGACAATACCAAGAGAAATAAAGACAATCTCAATAATTTGGGGTGACAACATACCCAAAGCATGGTCATCTATTAAGAAACTATCTAATATATATTTATAGGCATAACTTAAAAGGAAAAAATAAACTCCAATAAGAATACTTGTAAAACCTTTTAAAGAGAAATTGACTTCAAAATTATCGTGTAAATGTTTATTATTCGCCATAAATTCTTCAACTTATGGTAAATATACAAAAAAGGAAGAGTATCAATTTTTAATACCAATTAAAATTATTGCAGTATCACAGTAATTTTATTTTATGCCCACAAAAAAACCATTCAAATTTGAAAATGTGAATGGTTTATATAATGGTTATATGGTAAACTTATAACTTATTTACCGTCTGTCTAATGGCAACTAAGTTTGTTAATAAAGCTTCTAAGTTGTCTAAATGAAGCATGTTTGCACCATCAGATTTGGCGTTTTTGGGATCAAAGTGAGTTTCTATAAACAACCCATCTACATTATTTACAATTCCTGCTCTTGCAATTGTTTCAATCATTTCTGGCCTTCCGCCGGTAACTCCTGCGCTCTGGTTTGGTTGTTGTAAAGAATGGGTTACATCTAATATGGTAGGCGCAAATTCGCGCATTTCAGGAATTCCTCTAAAATCTACAATCATATCTTGGTAGCCAAACATGGTTCCTCTATCTGTAATCCACGCTTTATGAGAACCTGCATCTCTTACTTTTTGCACCGCGTGTTTCATTGCAGACGGACTCATAAATTGTCCTTTTTTTAAGTTGACAACCTTTCCTGTTTTTGCTGCTGCAACGACCAAGTCTGTCTGACGAACTAAAAAAGCAGGAATTTGTAAAACATCTACATATTCTGCTGCCATCATCGCATCTGAAACTTCGTGAATATCGGTTACCGTAGGTACATTAAAAGTTTCCGAAACTTTGCGTAAAATTTTTAAAGCTTTTTCATCTCCAATTCCTGTAAAACTGTCAATTCTACTCCTATTTGCTTTTTTAAAACTTCCTTTAAAAATATAAGGTATTGCTAGTTTGTCTGTTATTGTAATTACTTTCTCAGCAATACGCAACGCCATTTCTTCACTTTCTATAGCGCAAGGTCCTGATAATAAAAAAAAGTTATTTGCATCGATGTGTTTTATATTAGGAATTTCAGATAAAATCATTTTTAAAAATTTTTCACAAAAATACATAAAAAATAGCTGTGGTTCGATAAAAGACACAAGACTGGTGCGCTTTTAGAGTCAAGAGCCAAGAAGAATAGCAATGAACTGAAAAACAGCTATAAATCGAAGAATAAAGCGTATTCCTATGCTCTTTAAATTCATTTGAAAAAACAAGGTGTCTTTAAGGAGAAGCAGGGAAAACCGTTTGTTTAATTGGGGGTCTCTGAAACTAAACCATTTTAATCGGATACTAATGATAAGAAATAGCTGTTTAATCTCGGAATTTAAAAGAACCTTAATAAACTACTAATAATTTTTTTCTATTCAAACCTTAAAAGTTGCGGTATCAAAATACTATGAGGGCAGTATCTAAAGAGAACCTTTTCTTTTTTCAATACGTCGATACTTCTTATCATCGAAATTAAAAGCTTACGATGTATCAATTAGTTAGAATGCAATATTTAATCTTGTTTTTATCAGTTGTGCGGTCTTATATTTTTCGTCTGGGATTAATGATTTAATTGCTATATTTATGCTTCTAAAACAAGAATTAAAATGAAAAAAATAGCGAGTATTTTAATACTATTGGCAACTGTGTATAGCTGCGGAATGTTTTCTAAAGGAGACAATAATGCAAACGAAAAGAAAACGATAAGTACTACTTCTGTATTAAAAAAAGAGATTGTAATAGATTCAAACATGGTTAGGAAACATTTGTACACTTTGGCTGCAGATGACATGGAAGGAAGAAAATCTGGAACGGCAGGAATTGAAAAGGCAGCGGTGTATATAGAAAATGAATTCAAAAAAATAGGTTTGTCTACATTTGGCGATTTAGAAAATTACAGGCAAACTTTTACCTTTAAAAATAGAAGAACAAAAGAAGATATTACCTCGAGTAATATTATTGGCGTTTTAGAGGGAAGAAGTAAAAAAGACGAATACGTAATTATCTCAGCTCATTATGATCATTTAGGGATGAAGATGAGTGGAGAAGAAGACCTTATTTACAATGGCGCAAATGACGATGCTTCTGGTGTAACAGGTGTGCTAGCTTTGGCAGCATACTTTAAAGAAGTGGGCAATGAAAGAACCCTTGTTTTTGCTGCTTTTACGGCAGAGGAAATGGGCTTAATGGGTTCTACTCATTTTGGTAAAGGCATCGATGCAACGAAGTTTGTGGCAGGTATTAATCTAGAAATGATTGGTAAAACTCCAAGTTTTGGCCCAAATACAGCTTGGTTAACAGGTTTTGAGCGTTCAGATTTCGGAACTATTATTCAGCAAAATTTAGTAGGATCGGGATACCAGTTATTTCCCGATCCTTATAAAAAGTTTAATTTATTCTTCAGATCAGACAACGCGTCTTTGGCAAGATTAGGGGTGCCTTCTCATACATTTTCTACAACGCCAATAGATGTAGATCCAGATTATCATCAACTATCAGATGAGTCTGAAACCTTAAATATGACGGTAATTACACAAACCATACAAGCTGTTGCAAAAGGTACAGAAAGCATTATCAATGGCAAAGATACCCCAACAAGAGTGGTGCTTGAAGATAAGAGGTAATAATAAGAAATATCTCGAATAGATAACAAACAACTCCTTTAAAATGGATTTTAGAGGAGTTGTTTTTTTACGATGGTTTTATTTTAAAATTGATACCTAATAGCAAGTGCGAAGTTGCTGCCAAGACCATCATAATTTCCTGAAATACCAACTTCAGGTCTGTAATCTATGGAGATTAAAAGAGGTGCATTAAAATTATATTCAATTCCAACGATACCAGCACCAAATAAAGCAGCATATCCAGAATCGTAACCAGCACCAAAACCAGCATACCAATTAAATTTATCTTCTAAATTCCAAACCCATTGATACAAGCCAGTTCCTTTAAAACTACTGAATTTATCCCTCAGACCTAAGTTTACTTCTAAACGATTATTGTCTGTCATTATCTTTTGATAGGAAACGTCTGCACCTAATCCGTCACCTTGATTAAAACGCAAACCAATGGCATTGTCTGAAACTTCCTGTGCATTTATTGAAAATGTGGTAAGGAAAAATACTCCTAATACGAATACTATTTTTTTCATATTTTTTTTTGACAAATTTAAATATTTTTTTTGAACTTAGTATTCTTTTACCCTCAGAAAGGTTCCTTAATTTGAGCGCATTCATACTTAGAATGGTTGCCGTTTTATTGCTAAAATTACTGATATTATTTACGTGAATATCTTATCTAAAAAGTAAAAAAACTTTTAGCAGTATTACCAAGAAAGAAATATACGAAGGCATTTTGTGGTCTTATAAAGCAAGTAGATGTAAATTTTAAACTAATAAAGGTAATTTTTAATATAGTTTCAGTCTAAATATAATCAATATTGTAAAGAGCTTTTGTATTTTTACTTTTTTAAATTTCTTGTTAAATGAATATTCATTTTATTGCCATTGGCGGAAGCGCAATGCACAACCTTGCAATTGCGTTACACCAAAAAGGATACCAGGTTTCTGGAAGTGATGATACCATCCATAATCCGTCTAAATCTCGCTTAGAAAAATACGACTTACTACCAAATGAGTTTGGTTGGTTTCCAGAGAGGATCACTTCTAAATTAGATGCTATTATTCTAGGGATGCATGCCAAAATAGACAATGTAGAACTTTTAAAAGCACAAGAATTAGGTTTAAAAATTTACTCATATCCAGAGTTTTTATATGAGCAATCTAAAGATAAAACTCGGGTTGTAATTGGGGGGTCTCACGGAAAAACGACCATAACTTCTATGATTTTACATGTGTTAAATTATCATGAAAAAGAAGTAGATTATATGGTAGGAGCTCAGCTAGAAGGTTTTGAAACGATGGTGCATTTAACAGAAGAAAACGATTTTATTGTTTTAGAAGGCGATGAATATTTAAGCTCTCCAATAGACATGCGTCCTAAATTTCATTTGTACAAACCAAACATTGCTTTATTAAGTGGAATTGCATGGGACCACATCAATGTATTTCCAACTTTTGAAAACTATACAGACCAGTTTAGAATTTTTACAGATGCTATGATTCCTGGCGGAAGTATGGTATATAATGAAGAGGATGATGTTGTAAAAGAAGTGGTAGAAGCATCTGTTAATCAGATTAAGAAATATGCATACACCACCCCGAATCACTTTATAGAAGACGGAGTTACTTATTTAGAAACTACAGAAGGAGATTTGCCTTTAGAGATTTTTGGAAAACACAATCTTCAAAATTTGGCAGGTGCAAAATGGATTTGTCAGCACATGGGAATTGATGAAGATGATTTTTACGAAGCAATTGAAAGTTTTAGTGGTGCAAGCAAACGTTTAGAGAAAATAGCAGAGAATACTGCTACTGTAATTTTTAAAGATTTTGCACACAGCCCGAGTAAAGTAGCAGCAACCACACAAGCCGTTAAAGCGCAATATACGAATAGAACTGTTTTAGCTTGTTTAGAGTTGCATACTTATTCTAGTTTAAATGCAGCCTTCTTAGAAGAGTACAAAGGAGCTCTAGATGCAGCTGACAAAGCAGTCGTTTTCTACTCGCCTCATGCAGTGAAAATTAAGCAATTAGAAGAAGTAACTGCAGCCCAAATTGCAAGTGCATTTGAAAGAGACGATTTGATTATTTATACAAATCCGCAAGAATTTAAAGACTTCTTATTCAATCAAAATCTAGAAAACACAGCCCTTTTATTAATGAGTTCTGGTGATTATGGTGGTTTGAATTTTAAGGAATTAAAAACGATGATTTAACGTTTTTTATTTTTTTTAAATACTTAGATACTGTTTTGTTAACCAAAACCTCTTTACTTATTCTAAAATTATTTTTTTGGTAATTACTCCTTTTTTAGTTTGTATTTTTACAAAATAAATTCCTGAAGCTAACTTTGAAAGAGAAATTTCTTTATTTCCATTAGATTCAAATAAAGCTGTCATCATTCCTTTTCCAAGGGTATTATATAAATAAAAGTATGTTTTACCTTGTAGTAACCCTGTTATTTTTAAAGTAGCTGCACCTGTTTTATAAATATGTACGCTATTTAAAAGAACATTTTCAGTAGACAAAACGTTTCTAGCTGTATGTAGGTAAAAACGTCCAACTCCATTTAAGGCTTCAGTTAACGTTACTTTATACTCGCTATTCGTCTCATCTAAACGCGTAAAGGTATTTGTAAAGCGATCTTCTAAGAACACTTTAATAGCTATCGGTAGGTTTAAAGCCACAGTTGTAAAAGTAATTTCCTTATCACTAGCTGCATTTATTCCAATAGGAATAATCATGTTTTCATAGTTATCTTTTGGTAGAGACTGTAATTGAAAACGTTTTCCTTCATTGCCTGAAACCAAATGACTATATAAAGCAAAAGATTGGGTAACACCTCCAAACAACTTACCATCATAACCACTATCAAAACCAGTCTTAGTTCCATCTATATAATAAAAATTTGAGTAGCTACTTGTAACTCCATCAGAAAGCAAAAGGTGTATTTCTGGTCTTGACGATTTTTGAAATGTATCAGCACCTTCAGCTGTGTCTGCAAGATGATTTGTGTCACTAATATCAAAGGTTAAATTTGTATCAACAGCAGCTTCAATGAAAAAACCTTGACCTGGTGCAATTTCATAAGTTGAATGTAAACCAGATGTTTTTGTATCATAAGAACTACCATTCCAAAAATAAGCTTCAGTTTCTACTAAAACTGTTGTTTTAGGATTGTCGACATAGAAATCTCCTAAGTTTAAAAATGATGTAAATGGATTTCCAACCATGTTAAAATTACTAACATTTGTTGTTATTGCTCTAGTTTGGCTAGAAGTGTTTATTCCAGTACCAATAAATGAAATAGTTGAAGAAATTGATGTGAGGATACCATAACCTTGACCAACGTTAAATAAACCATTATTACTATCATCAGATTGTAAATATCTCCAATAACCTGTTTCTGTATCTCCAGCTCCAGTGTCTGTATCATAAGATGTGTTATCATACCAACTTAGTCCTTTGTTATTGTGTTGCCCAGATGTTACTGAATTAGCAGTAGCCCAAGCATCATTATAAGTTTCACCAACTACAGGTGATGACATATAATACCATTGACTACCATTTGTAAGAGTTCTGTTATAAGTAACATTAGCTGTAAACGTATTTGTAGCTTTTAATGTTGCCCCAGATGCTATTGTTAAATAATTTACAGTAACTACTGAAGTAACTGTAGGATAGTTTGTTAAGCCAGAAGGGATATATACATTATCACTTGAAATAGGTACTGATCCAGCTGCCCAGTTAAGAGCATTTGACCAGTCAGTACTAGAGCTACCATCCCAAGAAACTTGAGTTGGATTTAAAGCACCTAAGCTTGTGACTCCTTTTGAAAAATCGGAATTATGTGTATCAGTATCTGTACCATTAGGAATTCTTTGCACTGATTCATCACCAATCGTACCTGCATTTCCACTGGGAGCTTCGCCACCTCCGCCTCCAAGAGCGACAGAATCTATAAATAAACCATTAGAATCTTTTAGGTTTATTGTAATACTGTTATTCATTTTACCAGTTCCATCAACATCTCCTAAAACTAAAAAATCCCCAATTTCTGTATTATTAAAAGTACCAGTTCCAGAAGTAATATAATTAGAATAATCAAAAGCTCCAGTGCTTGTTAGGTCACCAATAACATTTGTTCCGTCAAGTAATTCTATTGTCCAGTTAGTTAGGTCAAGCCCTGCAGTTTTAATATATAATTCAATAAATTCATCAGTTCCCTGGTTAATTGAGCCAGTACCTAAAATACCATTAAAATCGTTAGTACTCCAGTCTTGTTGAGGATCAGTGACTATCTCATTAATTACTACACTTTGACCAAAAGAGGTGGTTAGATTTAATATTACAGCAAGTAATATTAAACCTTTAATAAGGCTTTTCTTTTTCATATTTATTTTTTATAGCGAAATAAATATATTAAAAAAAAACGGAATAAAAAGTATTTACTAGTTTTTACGCCAAAATAACGGACTAAACAGGATTAAAACAGTGAATAATTCTAGTCTTCCTATGAGCATTAAGAAAGAGCAAAACCATTTTGCAGCGTTTGATAAATGGGCAAAATTATCTACCGGACTTACAGAGCCAATGGCAGGCCCAATATTACCCAAAGAGGAGGCTGCTGCGCCCAAAGCAGACATGAAATCGAGACCAAACAAAGTAAGTATTACCGAAGAAATAATAAAAATTAGCATATAGATAATAAAGAAAGATAAGATGTTAAAAACAATCGTTTGGTTTACTGTTTTGCCGTCTAGTCTTACAGGAATAATAGCATTTGGATGCAGTGCTTTCTTAAATTCTAAAAAACTATTCTTTAGCATTATGATGTGTCTAACTACTTTTACACCACCACTTGTTGAGCCTGCAGAACCACCTGTAAAAAATAAGGCAAAGAAAATACCTGTGGCAAAGAAATTCCACATGGTAAAATCTGCAGTTACAAAGCCAGTAGTAGTTACCAGAGAGGTAACCATAAATAGTGCATGTCTTATAGCACTTTCCGTTTCTCCTAATACTTTTGGATGTGCCAAAACCGTTTCTAAATTAGGGTCTTGAAAAAAGAGAATAATTATTGCAATAATTGCGGAAACAGCTAAAATTCCGAATAAGTAGTATTTAAATTCTTCACTTTTAAAAACCTTTTGAACCTTTCCTTTTAATGCAAAATAGGTAAGGACAAAGTTTGTACCTGCAACAAACATAAAAAAGATAATAATGTACTGTATTAATGGTTGACCATTATAAAAGGCAATACTATCCGATTTTGTAGAAAAACCACCGGTGCTCATCGTTGCCATTGCATGATTTATGGCGTCAAACCAAGTCATACCGGCAAATTTTAATAAGAAAAATTCCACCAAAGTTAAGATTACGTAGATTAAATACAACCTTTTTGCAGTGTCTGTAATTCTAGGGTGTAACTTGTCTGCAGAGGGTCCTGGTGCTTCTGCCATAAAAAGTTGCATTCCTCCAATTCCTAAAAGAGGTAAAATAGCAATGGTTAAAACAATAATTCCCATTCCGCCAATCCAATGCGTTGCACTTCGCCAAAAAAGAATTCCTTTTGGCATGTTCTCAATATCTGTTAAAATAGAGGAACCTGTTGTAGAATAGCCAGAAATAGTTTCAAAAAAAGCATCTGAAATGTTTGGAATTGCACCAGAAAGCAGGTAAGGTAACATTCCTGTAAAAGACAGGGTAAGCCAGCCAAGGGTTACAATTAAGTACCCTTCTTTTTTCTGAATATTTTTATTAGTAGGCTTGTTTAAAAAGTAAAGCACAATACCTATAACAACGGTAATAATTCCTGCATTTAGAATTCCCCATTTTTCTGGCTCATTATGGTACAGGCTAAAAGGGACCGTTAAAAACATAAACAGTCCATTTAACATGGCGGTAACTCCTAAAAAGCGATAAATTATTTTTGTATTTAAAGTTCCCATTTATCTAAAAAGACTTTCTACAGTGTTGATGGCTTCTGGCAAACAAAACACAATTACTTTGTCTCCACTTTGTATTTGCATTTCACCAAAAGACATATAAGGCTTTCCGTTTCTAATAATTCCGCCAAATACGGCTTCTCTTGGAAAGTTTAAATCCTTAATAGGTTTTTCTGTAACTTTCGCATTGGGTTGTACTTCAAATTCGAAAACTTCCGCGTCTATATTGTGCAAGTTCGCCAGCGCTAAAATCTCACCTTTTCGAATATGTCTTAAAATATTACTTGCGGCAATTAGTTTTTTATTGATCAAAGATTCAATACCAATTGTTTGAGAGATTTCGATATAATCCATGTTTTCAACCAGAGCTATTGTCTTTTTAACACCTTTAGATTTTGCAACGAGACAAGACATAATATTTGTTTCAGAGTTAGCTGTTACTGCAATAAATGCATCTGTTTCTCTAATATTTTCTTCCTCTAATAATTCTAAGTCTGTACCATCACCATTAATTACCAAAACATTGTCTAGTTCTTCAGCAAGGCTTTCTGCTTTTTCTTTATCCTTTTCTATTAATTTAATATTAAATCCTTCTTGGCATAAATTTCTCGCTGTTTTCTCTCCAATACTACTTCCACCTAAGATAATTACATTTTTAATATCAAATTTTTTCTTTCCAATTATTGGGTACAAGTCTTTCATATTGTAACTGGGTACAGAGAAATAAACCTGGTCATTTACCTGATAAGTAGTGTCTCCTCGAGGTATAATAGTTTGAGAAACATTGGCTCTTTTTATTGCAATTGTAATAAAGTCGATGTTTTTAAATTTCTGTTTTGCTTCCTTTACGGTTAAATCAACCAACGGAGACTTATAAGTTAAAGAGGTTCCCATGACATTAAAAAGACCTCTTTCAAACTCTACGGTGTCATTAAATGAAGATTGATTTAGTAACATTTTTATTTCATTGGCTGCCAACTCTTGCGGCGATATCATAAAATCTAAACCAAATTGTTTAAAATCTACCTCGCAATCATTTAAAAACTCTGGGTTGTCTATTCTAGCAATTGTTTTTTTAGCACCTAAAGATTTACCAATTACAGAAATTGTAAAATTTGTATTCTGACTTTCTGTAACGGCAATTAACAAATCTGCAGAATCGATGCCAATTTCTTTTAAAAGTTTAATGGAAGTTGCATCTCCTTTTTTAGTAATAACATCTAAATGACTGTTTAAATAGTCTAGTTTATCACCGTCAAAGTCGATAATATAAGTGTCTTGAGATTCGTAAGAAAGTAGTTTCGCTAAATGAAAACCAACATCTCCAGCACCTGCTATAATAATCTTCATATTTTAAATAGATAGAATATAAGCGGCAAAGATACAAAAGTCTGCAAACTGTTTTTTAAAAATTGATTTTTCTTTTGATGTGGTTAAGGATTGTCAGAAACCTTAATTCGTATTTTGTACATTTATAAAAAAAATGCATGGAAAAATTAACAATAAAATTTTGGGCTTTAGATGACAGGCCTAGAGAAAAACTAATTGCTAAAGGGAAAAAGACATTGTCTGACGCAGAGTTAATTGCTATTTTAATAGGTTCTGGAAATAGAGAGGAGAGTGCAGTAGGTTTGTCTAAACGAATTTTAAAATCTGTAAATGGAAACATTAACGAGCTCGCAAAACTATCTGTAGAAAAATTAAGTACATTTAAAGGCATTGGAGAAGCAAAAGCAATAAGTATAATTACGGGGTTAGAACTTGGAAAACGAAGACAATTAGAAGTAGCTTTAGAAAAACCTAAAATAACAAGTAGCAAAGACGTTGCAAATTTAATGCAACCTATTCTAGGAGATTTAGAACATGAAGAGTTTTGGGTATTGTTTCTAAATAACTCTAATAAAGTAGTTGCAAAGTCTCAAATAAGTAAAGGGGGTTTAACGGCCACGATTGTAGATATAAGATTGGTTTTTAAGAGAGCTTTAGAATTGACTTCAGTTGGTATTATTGTTTGTCACAATCATCCTTCAGGGAAATTGCAACCAAGTAATGCTGATAAGAATTTAACGCAAAGAATTAAAGAAGCAGGAATTACTTTAGATATTAAACTTTTAGACCATTTAATTATTACTGAAAATGCCTATTTTAGCTTTGCAGATGAAGGGTTTCTCTAGAAATTGTTACGTACCTCATAAAATAGTAAATAAACACTAAGAACGGTTAGCTAGTTCTAAACACTAATAATGGCTATCGATACAAAGAATGATATTAATTTATACACATAAAATTACTCCAAGAATTCGGTATATATTTAAACATATCTTTACGAGAACGCTTTTAATTCCCGTAGATTTTACTGTAAAAGTAGAAGAGTTTGTGGCGCACAATGGCCCGAAATTAAGCTACACTAAAGTACCTTTAGGTAATGAGTTTTTTATAAAAAGCAATTCTTTGTTATTCGAACAAGGTGTAAATGATTTAGAAATTAACGTGCAGAAATGGGACGATATTCCTTGCTTTTTTGCAACCGGAAGTAAATCTGCTATTCCTTTTGATATTTTTGCAGCAAGCTTCTATTTAATTTCTAGATATGAAGAATATTTACCCCACGTAAAAGACATACACGGGAGATATACAGCACCAGAAAGCCTAGCTTATAATCATGGTTTTTTAGAAAAACCGGTAGTAGATATTTGGGCCTATAAATTACTAGCAAAAATAAAAGAAAAATTTCCAGATTATAAGTATCAAGATAGAGCTTACGAATATATTTCCACAATAGACATAGACAATGCTTTTGCATATAAGTATAAGAGTTTTCTAAGAACATTTGGCGGTTTTGTAACCGATTTATTTAAACTAAGACTGTTAGATGTTTGGTATCGGTTTACGGTACTTTTAAATATAACAAAAGACCCTTTTGATAATTTTCAACAAATTTTAAAGATTATAAAAACGAAAAATATTAAAACTATTTTCTTCGCATCTATCGGAGATTATACCACTTTTGACACCAATGTGTCTGCTTCTAAAAACAAATATAGATTGCTTATTAAAGATTTGGTAGATTATGCAGTTGTAGGATTACATCCATCCTATTTTACGATGAAAGATGCTGCATTGTTAAAGAAAGAAAAAGAACGTTTAGAAAATATTACAAACAATCCGGTAATTAGATCTAGACAACACTATTTGCGTTTTAATTTGGCAGAGACCTATCAACAATTAATAGATTTAGAGATAGAAGAAGACCATTCTATGGGATATGCAAGTAGGGTTGGTTTTAGAGCAGGCACCTGTACGCCTTTTTATTTTTATGATTTGGATTTTGAAATTCAAACTCCTTTAAAAGTATTTCCTTTTGCCTTAATGGATACTACTTTAAATGATTATATGAAATTGACTCCAAAACAGTCTTTAGGTAAAATTAGAGATTTAAAAAACGAAGTAAAAGCTGTAAATGGTACGTTTATTACCTTGTTTCATAACGAGAGTTTAAGTAATCATCTGCGCTGGAGAGGGTGGAGACGATTGTATGAATCTATGATAAAAATTGCAATTTCTTAGGATGATAAACTACGTTAAAAGAAAAGATTTAGAGGTTGCAAAGTATAATGACTGCATAGAGAATTCCATACAAAGTAGAATTTATGCATTTTCTTGGTATTTGGATATTGTTGCAGACAATTGGGATGTGTTGGTTTTGAATGATTATGAAGCAGTAATGCCGATTCCTTGGAAACAGAAATATTTTATAAAATACGTTATACAACCTTTTTTTTGTCAGCAATTAGGAATTTTTTCTAAGGATATAATTTCTAAATATTTTGAGAAAGAGATGCTGAAAAAAATACCACGTAAATTTTTAAAAATCTCTTTAACTTTAAATACTGACAATTTTTTATTATCCAAAAAAGCAAGTAGAAGAAACTATACTTTAAGACTGAATAAAGAATATTTAGAAATACAAAAAGGCTTTTCTAAAGGAAGAAAACATGCTGTAAAAGTAGGAGAGAAGGTAGGTTTAAAAGTAGCAAGTTGTACTATTGAAGAGCTTATTAAAATACAAAGTGAGAACTACAAGTACGATATACCAATAACTATATTAAAGAATTTAGCAAAAGTATTTCTTCAAAAAGAAAAAGGAATTATTTTAGGTGTTTTTAAAGATGAAAAATTGTTGGGCGGTGGTTTTTTTATAAAAGATGAGCATCGATTTATTTATCTATATGCTGCATTTAACCTAGAAGGAAGAAAATTACAAGCAGCTAGTTTATTGATATCAAACGTAGTTAAAAAACATCAGAGCTCTAATTTAAGGTTAGATTTTGAAGGAGGAAATATCTCAAATATTGGTAAATTTTATAGAAGCTTTGGTGCAGAGGAAGAAGTTTGTTCAATTTTCAATAAAGCTTTAATATAAAGCACTTTAAAGCAAATTGCAGAAGTTACCCCTGTAACCCACATTAAAATTGCAGAGGTAATGGCAGCGCCCTTTATTCCCAGTTCTGGTATCAAATAGTAATTGCTAATGAGATTTAGAAATAAAGCGATTAGCGCTATGTAATAATTTACGTCTGCTTTACCAATAGAGGATAATAGGTTTCCAAAAAGACCTCTAAAAATAAAAATCCCACAAACGCCTACAATCATTATAAAAAAAGTAGCATGGTACTCTGCAAATCCAGTATCAAGTAATCTTAAAATAAAGCTTCCGAAGAAATAGGAAACTATTATTAATAAAATACTGATTAGTAGAAAAAACAACATGTAACTTTTAATATAATTTATAATGTATTTTTCATCCTTTATTTTTTCTGTGAACGTTACAAAATCGGTATTGATAAAAACACGTGGTAAAAACAATAAACTAAAAGGAATTAAAGAAATATATTTATAGTTTGTAACCATTTCTGCATCTTTAGTTAAATACCCAATCAATAAAATATCAATAACAAAAAGTAGCTGTGTAACCACATTAGAAAGACTTGCAAAGAAGCCGTATTTCCAAAATGAGAAATTCAATTCTGGTAGTTTTTTAATCTGTTTTGCTCTAATTTTTAATTTTTTAACAAAAAATAAAGAAGTTAAAATAGGCGCTAGTAGCAGAGAAATTATATATCCAATTTCTTTTAAATAAAAGGTTAAACTTGTTATTAATGTTATAAAAATAATACTAAATAAAAATTCTGAATACGCAAAATTCTTATTATCATGGTTTAATCTTAGTTGTGCTTTGATCACTTCAAAAAGAAAACTTGGTAGAATTAAAAAGGATAGAATAATTACGTAAAACTGTGTTTTTTCAAACTGAAAAGGAACAAAGAAGCTACTTATAATTACAAGCAGAATCATCCCCAAAGAACTTAAAAAGCCATATTTTAAAACATATAGGAAAATACTATTTCGATCTTCTTGATTTTGATTTAAAGCACTAAAACGAATAAGACTTTGAGGCAAACCTAAACCGCTAATAGGTAATAGAAAAAGAATAAGGTTGTAGGAGAATAAAACAACACCTAAAGAAGAGTTGTCTATAAATTGTAAAGCAACCCAAGAAGCTAATAAAGAGACTAATCTAGAGATTATGGTTGCAAAAAACACATAACTGCCAGATCGGTTTAAGAAACTTTGTATGTAGTTGACTATTAATTTCAGAATTTAGGTTTTAAGGATTGAAAGTATAATTTTTCGAAATCTGATGCAATTTTATTTTCAGAAAAATTTTCTACTACATACTTGTGCATTTCTTTCTTATTGACTTTAAAACCCTTGTGTACTGTTAAGATTTTATCGAGCAAAGTGTTTTCATCTTTTGGAGGAACTAAAAAACCAAACTCTTTAGGAAAAAACTCACTAATTCCACCAACATTTGAGGCTATTACAGGAGTTCCACAAGCAAAAGACTCTAAAATAACACAAGGTAAATTTTCATAATTACTAAAAAGCACAAATAAACTACTATTTTGTAAGTGCGTTACAATTTCTGTGTGAGGTATTTGATCTATAAACTCAATTTTAGTACTATCGAGATTAATTTTCTTGGCAAACTCTTTATATCTAAAGGCATTTTCGCCTATTAGCTGTACCTTAAAATCAGCTATTTTACTTTCTAGTTTCTTTACAACTTTTAAAAATCCCTCCACATTTTTATGCTGGTTTAACATATTAGAAATGTGCGTAATTGTAAACGCAGCGTTGTTATTTTCTGAAGGAAAAAATAAATTAGTGTTTACCACATTTGGGACTCTAAAATAATTTGCATTCAGATTTAATGCCAGCATAGCGTCTCTTAAATTATTAGAAACAGGACAAACAAATGTTGCGTTTTTAGTGATAAGTTTAGAAATAACTAGACGATTAAAAGCTAGTTTTTTTGCTTGTGGTAAGTGATATCCTGTAAAATGTTCGGAAATTATATATTGTTTGTTTTTAAACCATTTTAAATACAAACTAAAAATACCAAAAGGATAGACTTCATGTAAGTGAACAATGTCGAAGTTTTTAACTTTCTGCAATATCTTTAGAAAAGCCTTTATAAATAAAAAGCACTTTTTTATTGGGTTATTCGTCTTTTTTAAATAAGCGATATGTGATGTAATTTGTTCTTTTTTTGTGGAAATTATTTCAAGGTTATGAGTGCTATTTTCATCTGAAATGATATGAATTACGGTAACCCTGTGGTTTAAAGAAATAGCATGTGCGTGTCTTTCAATAAAATCTCCATTTGAAGGCAATACCCTAGAGGGATACCAGCCGCAAAGAAATAAAATATGAAGTTTGCTTTTCAAAAATAAATAATATTAATTTTAACAAATATAACAACTTATACTTCTTACTCTTGGTATTAATTTTTACTTTTAACAAATGAAAATAGAACATGTTTTTTTTGACTTAGATCATACCTTATGGGATTTTGAAAAAAATTCTGGATTAACTTTTGAAAAAATTTTTACAGAAAATAATATTGATGTAAAAATTGATGATTTTTTAAAAGTCTACGTACCACTTAATTTAGCGTATTGGAAATTATATAGAAATGAAAAAGTAACGAAAGAAGAGCTGCGATATGCAAGACTCAAAAAATCTTTTGATGCCGTCAATTATACAATTTCAGATGCCTTAATAGATAAACTTGCAACAGAATATATAGAAAATTTAGCAGAATTTAATCATTTATTTGAAGGTACTTTCGAGCTGTTAGACTATTTAAAAGAGAAGTATACTTTGCATATAATAACCAATGGTTTTGAAGAAATTCAAAGTAAAAAAATGGTGAATTCAAAACTAGATCATTATTTCGACCAAATTATTACTTCAGAATCTGTAGGGGTTAAAAAACCAAATCCAAAAGTTTTTAATTTTGCTTTGGAAAGTGCAAAGGCTACAAAAGAAAACTCAATTATGATTGGAGATAGCTTAGAAGCGGACATTCAAGGAGCTTTAAATGTAGGCCTTAAAGCCATTCATTGTGTTTTTGATGATGCAACACCAACAGAAAAGGGGATTGTGTCGGTAACAAAATTATTAGAAATAAAACAATACCTTTAACCAAAAACCTGTTTAAATTCCAATTAAAATGAAAAAGACAATACTCGTTTTATTTCTTATCGCTTCCAATTATTTTACTTTTGGACAAGAAAAAAGTGTCAATAATTATGAGTTCATAATTGTGCCAGAGCTTTTTGATTTTTTAAAAGAACCGAATAAATACCAAACAAGTTCATTAACGAAATTTCTATTAAAAAAGAACGGATTTACAGTATTACTAAATTCTGAAGAGTATCCTATAATACTTCAAAAAAATGGATGTATGGGTTTAACGGCTGTGGTGGTAGATAAGTCATCTCTGTTGAAAATCAGGGTTGCTATTGAATTAAGAGATTGTTTAAATAAGCTAATTTACACTTCTAAAGAGGGCGAAAGTGGCCTTAAAGATTATAAGCAAGGTTTTCAAGAAGCCATTAGAAAGGCACATGCAAATATGAATGATGTGAGGTATGAAGTATTTTCTAATGACGTAGCAATTGATACTGTAAAAGATCTTCTAGCGAAGGCGTCTAAGCCAATTGAGAAAGTTAAAGAAGTGAGCGTTCTTGAGTTGCCGAAACCAGCAAAATCATTAAAGGATGTGCCAAAAAAGAATTTAGAATTATCAAGTACTTTATATGCACAATCTAAAGAAAACGGATTTCAACTAGTGAATTTAATACCAAAAGTCGTATTTGTAATTGCAAAAACGGGTATTAAAAACACTTTTATCATTAGAGATAAAAACGGCATACTTTATAAAAAAGAGACCACATGGATTGCGGAGTTTTATGAAGGAAACAAACGTGTGGTAAAAGAATATAACATTAAGTTTTAACTTTACATCTAAATTAATAACCGTATTTATTTTTCCACCTGTTTCTTAAAATATCTTTAAACTGATTTTCTCTTTGATTCTCTCCAGGTTCATATAGTTTTGTTCCAGCAATTTCCGCAGGTAAAAACTCCTGAGCTATAAAGTTATTTGGATAGTTATGCGAGTATTGGTAGTCTTTTCCATAATCTAAATCCTTCATAAACTTGGTAGGCGCATTTCTTAAATTTAAAGGAACAGATAAATCGCCGGTCTTTCTTACAAGTTCTTGGGCTTTACCAATGGCCAAATAAGAAGCATTGCTTTTTGTTGAGTTTGCAAGATATACAGCACATTGGCTTAATATTATTCGAGACTCTGGATTCCCAATTATAGCTACCGCCTGAAAGGTGTTGTTTGCAAAAATTAAAGCAGTTGGGTTTGCGTTGCCAATGTCTTCTGAAGCTAAAATTAACATTCTCCTAGCAATAAATTTAACATCTTCACCGCCCTCTATCATTCGAGCCAACCAATATACTGCTGCATTTGGGTCGCTACCTCGTATCGATTTTATAAAAGCAGAAACAATATCGTAATGTTGTTCTCCTGTTTTATCATATCTGGCTGTATTTTGCTGTATTTTAGAAAGTACTAGCTTATTTGTAATTACAATTTCATCATCTATAGAAACTAGCAATTCAAATATATTTAATAGTTTTCTGGCGTCTCCTCCAGAAACTTGCAGTAATGCATCAGTTTCTCTTAAGGTGATTTTTTTTGATGAGAGAAATTCGTCTTTTTCTATAGCTCTATGCAAAAGAGCAACTAAATCTTCTTTGTCAAAAGAGTTTAAGATGTATACTTGGCATCTAGAGAGTAGGGCAGGAATTACTTCGAAACTTGGGTTTTCTGTAGTTGCACCAATTAAGGTAACCCAACCTTTTTCTACCGCGCCTAGTAAAGAGTCTTGCTGAGATTTACTAAAACGATGAATTTCATCAATAAATAGAATTGGGTTTTTAGCAGTGAATAAACCGCCACTTTTTTTAGCTTTTTCTATGACTTCTCTTACGTCTTTTACACCAGAGCTAATGGCACTTAAGGTGTAAAAAGGTCTTTTACTCTCTGTAGCAATAATATTTGCTAATGTAGTTTTACCAATTCCTGGCGGTCCCCAAAGCAATAAAGACGGTATCATGCCTTTTTTAATCAAATTAGTTAAAATTCCATTTTTGCCTACCAAATGTTGCTGACTTATATAATCTTCTAATGTTTTAGGTCTAATTCTTTCTGCCAAAGGTTCATTCATAACGCAAAAGTACCAAAGTTTTATGACAGAAGTTGTCATTTTTTAATTTGGTAACATATTTGTTATTTTTGTATTTATGGAAGATGAAAGTCAATTAAAAATATCAAAATCTATATTCTTCATTCCAATACTATATGTTGTTGGGATATGGTTTGTTTATTGGGTAGAAATTTATTTCAATATCAACTTTAATAAATATGGGGTGTTGCCTAGGGATTTAATAGGATTAAGAGGTATCGTTTTTACACATTTTATTCATAGTGATGCCAATCACCTTTTTAATAATTCAATCCCGTTATTTGTATTGTTATTAAGCGTCTTCTATTTCTACAGAGATATTGCGTACAAAGTGCTGCTTGTTGGTGGCCTTTTGTCCGGCTTATTAACATGGTTTATTGCACGCGATTCTTACCACATAGGGGCAAGTGGTATTGTTTACTTACTCTTTAGTTTTATTTTTTTTAGCGGAATTATTAGAAAACATTACAGACTTGTGGCGCTTTCATTTATGGTGATATTTCTATATGGAAGTATGATTTGGTATGTTTTACCAATTAAAGACGGTATGTCTTGGGAAGGACATTTATCTGGTTTATTAATTGGCTTGTTTTTTGCTATTTTTTACAGAAATAAAGGACTTACGAAGAAAGAACATGAATTTTCAAAAACAGCGTTTGACCTTTTATTTGACGAAAACGGAAATTATTCTCCACCAGAAATAGAGGAGGAGATTTAAAAAAATACACTAGAAATCTATACGAGAATTCAAAAGAATTGAATTTAGATTTTTTTTTTAAAAAAAACTAAAAGTTATTTCGAAATCCTCTGGCGGATGGCTTCGTATAAGAAAGCACCGCATGCAACCGAAACGTTTAAGGATGCTATTTCACCTAATAATGGCAATTTAGCTTTATAATCTACCATTTTAAGTATGGAAGGGTTTACACCTCTTTGCTCAGAACCCATTACAATAGCTATCGGTTGGTTCAAATTGATATCGTATATAGAGTCTTCGGTCTTTTCTGTAGCAGCAACTGTTTTAATTTCAGCAGCTTGCAAGATGTATAATGCATCTTTTATATGGTCTACTTTACAAATTGGAATTTTAAAAGCAGCACCGGCAGAAGTTTTTATGGTTTCAGCATTCACTGGAGCGCTTCCATCTTTTTGAATAATAATACCGTTCACACCTGTGCATTCTGCCGTTCTTATAATTGCTCCAAAATTTCTTACATCAGAAAGTTGGTCTAATAAAAGAAATAAGGGTACGTTATTACTTTCTAAAGTTTTTTCAATTAGTGATTCTAAATCATGAAATTCTACAGGAGATATTTGAGCAACAGCACCTTGATGGTTCCCGTTTTTAGACAAACGATTTAATTTTTCGATAGGTACAAGACTTGTCGCTATTTTTTTTTCTTTAATCAATTTATCTAGTTCGTAATAAAGACTACCTCTTAGGTCTTTTTGTAAGTAAATTTTATTCATTGTAGAGCCACTATCTATGGCTTCAATAATTGCTCTGATACCAAATATATTTGTAGTTTCTGCTGTATTCTCCATAGTGCAAATGTATGCTAATTAAAGAGCAAAAAAAACCATCAAAAGAGAATTATTTTGATGGTTTTTGTTGAATTATTTTTATTAAAGCTAACCTTATTTTTTGTTTTACCTTTTGTTTGGTGTGTTCATATGGGATTAATCATGATTTTAATAAGCTACTTATCGATAGGTATTAGACTCGTAGCTGTTTTTTTTCTTTGATTATGTTATTTAATTCAAAAAAAAACCATCTCAAATTAGTATTGAGACGGTTTGTTTAAATAAATATTAAGAAAAGTTAATTTTGATTATCTGGAGTAATATCTGGATTTGCATCAATCTCAGCCTGAGGAATTTTAAATATCCAGTCATTATTCGTAGAGGGTTTTGAAACTACATAAGCATTCTGATAAAGAACTTCGGAAGCTCCAGAACCACCATTTGCGCCATGGTCAATTCCTTCATCCCATCTTATTTTATCAGTATAACCAAACCCTTCACCCCACAATTCAACACGTCTTTGAAACTTAATTTGGTCCATTAAACTTTGTTGAGTGTTGAAAACTGTTGCATTAAAAGCGCTGTCTCTCTCTTCGCCTAAAGGTTTTAAAGCAGCTTGTGCTCCTGCAATATCACTTAGCATAGTTTTCGCTTCAGCTTCAATTAAATACATCTCAGATGAACGCATATAAATAATATCATCAGGGTCTATAGATCCTGGATTTTTATTTTTTAATTTAAAATGCATGTATGGGTGTAAATTATGTCCACCAACTAAACCGTAAGTACTCTTAAGGCTTGCCACTCTAGCATTAAAAACTGCCCTATCCGTATAATTAGGGTCATTTCCAAAACCTCCTTGACCATTTGCTGCTGAAGAGTTTGTGTTTGGAGCATCCACTATAAAAGCATCCTTTCTGTAATCAGTACTAGGAATTGCATCAACTATTCTTTTATCTGCAATTTTGGGATTATTTCTAATCTGACTTCCATTAAATGTATTACTAGCTAAATAGAAATAAGAACGGAAAAAGGTAGTTTCTGCACCAATTACATTGCTTCCCCAAATTACTTCTGATAAGCTATTCGTATTAAAACCTGATTTCCAATCCACCTGGTTCATTATTGGGTATCCTTGCCTTGCTTTAATAGCTTCTGAAGCTGCTGTAGCCCAATCTCCTTTAGATAATGCCCAACGTGCTTTAAGACCATGTGCAACATTTACGTTTAATTGAGATTTATGCTTTGGATCTCCTGTTGGTCTAGATGAAGCATCTGCAAAAGCAGCAATCGCAGCATCTAAATCTAATTCTATTTGATTATAAACTTCTTCTACTGTTGCTCTAGGACCTGTAGTTTGTGGGTCTAAGACAATTGGTACTCCTGAGTCTGTAGATGGATTTCCTATTAAATATCCTTTAGCATAATGCTGAACTAAAGAGAGTAAAGAATACGCTCTATAAGCATATGCTTGACCTTCTACTGCTTTTAAAGCTGGGGTTACGGGCAAAACACCTTCATTAATCTTTTGGATGATTAAATTTGAGTGCAAAATAGTATTGTAACGGTGGTACCATAATATCTCAGTTGTTAATGACGTTTGTATGGTATGAGAATTCCACTGCATTTCAGTTCTCCAACCTAAGTTGTCAGCATTTGCTGAGTGAATTAAATACCCTGCTAAATTGTCACCTAATGGCACCCAGTAATGATTTCCTGCTCTTGCCGTGTTTCCACCAGGAAATACCGTTTGAGATTGTGCGTACATAGTTTTATGAACTCCATTTAATACTTTTTCCATATCCTCAACAGTACCCAATGCTATTGCCGGTGTTACTGCATCTGTTGGTACAGTTTCCAAAAACTCATCATTACATGATGAAAGCGTTGTAACTAATGCTACAAACACTAATATTTTTAATTTATTTAACATAATTTATACTTTTTATAACTATTTAAAATGATACATTTAAACCTAAAGAAATTATTTTTGCAGGGTTAAAATCGTTACCTGAAGGAGTTCCTGATAAGTTATATTGAGGATCAAGTCCATCTCTTTTACTCTTCAAAAATAAGTTTTCACCTGTTAATGATAAGTTTAAATTATCTATTCCTAATTTATCTAAAGTATTTTTATTAACGGAATAGCCAATATTAACATTTCTAAGCGCCCAAAAAGAGGCATCAGTTAAAAATCTATCAGATTCAGTTCTAACCAAATTAGGATTTCCGTTTTCTAACCTTGGAACATCAGTAATATCTCCTGGTTGTTTCCATGCATTTAATAAGTCCGGATGAACAGAACGGCCATAATTTCCACTATGCATCATACTTGAGTAACCATTGTCTAAAATACTTCCTCCAATACCATAAGTCACTAAGAAATTTAAAGAAATTCCTTTGTAACTCAAACTATTAGAAATAGAACCTAATAAGTCTGGAATAGAAGATTCTCCTGTATATGCTCTTTCTGTATCTGTCCAATCGTTTGTAGTTTCAGTATTTCCACTAGCATCTAATACAGGTAAACTTTCACCTGTTACCGCATCTAATTCATACTTATAGAATAATTGATCTCCATTAGCAGGGTCTACACCTGCAGTTTTTAACAAAAAGAAATCAAATCTTGATCTACCTTCTGCCCATCTTTTTGAACCATTAATGAAAGGAGTTGGAATAGAAGTAATTTCGTTTTTGAAAGTAGAGGCTTGTAAAGTTACATCCCATCTAAAATCTTTATCTTTATATAAATGACCTGTTAATGACAATTCCCAACCTGAATTAAACATATCACCAACATTACCTGGTTGAACATTTAACCCTACACTTGGTGCAAGAGGTATATCATATAATAATTCTGTTGAGTTACGCTTGTAATATTCAATAGAACCATCAAGAAAATTATCGAACATCGAAAACTCTAAGGCTACATCAAAATTCTCAATGGTCTCCCATTTTAAATTAGCGTTTCCTAAATCAGATAATACAAAAGCACCATCTGCAGCATTAGAATTAATTCCAAATCTTGCTTGGTATAAGAAGAAATCATTTAAGTTATCATTACCAACTTCTCCCCAAGAACTTCTTAGCTTAAGTTTGTTAATGAATGACACATTTTCCATAAATTTTTCATTATCAATACTCCATGCACCACTTAAAGAATAAAAATTACCCCATCTTGATTCTGGACTAAAAACAGAAGAAGCATCACGTCTAAAAGAAGCACTAAAATAATACTTACTATCAAAATTATAATTTAACCTTGTAAAATAACCTTCAATAGACTTTCTGCTTGACGAGCCTCCTAGTCTAACTATATTCGAAAAATTTGCGAATTCATAAATACCACTTGTAGATTGTACCGTAGCTAAACCGTTATTAGATGAGAATAATCTATTATAGCTCTCATGCCCCAATGTTAAGTCAAAATTATTGTTTCCAAAGCTTTTTGAATAATTTAATACTTGTGTAAAGTTTTGTACCTCTCTTCTAAAACGACTTTCACCATATCTTCCATCTGGTTGCGCATCACCAATAATATTATTCTCATATTCTTTTTGAAGACCTTCATTGATATCTCTACCATAATCTATTCTAAGATTAAGGCCTTCTAAGATTTTTAATTCTGAGAAGAATCTAAATCCATAAGTATTATCTCTGTTTCTTTCATCATTTAATAAAAGTTCTTGTAATGCGTGACGTCCTTGATTTACAGGTCTTGATCCAATATTATATTCAGAAAATCCTTCACCGTTATCAAAAAGAGGGTTTCCAGCATCATCAAGTGCAATGTTTCCATTTAAGTCATTAACATACACTGGGTATACAGAACCAATACCTTGTGCAAAACCAAAAGGATTTACAATACTACCAGTACCAGCAGAACTAGGTCCTACTGATTCGGAAATAGTAATATTGGCACTACCTCCAATTTTTAATTTATCGTTTACATCAAAATCTGCATTTAGACGAGTTGTTAATCTGTCAAAATTTGAAGTAACGACATAACCTTGCTCTTCTAGGTATGAAGCAGAGAAAAATACTCTATGATCATCGCCACCACCTGAGATATTTACATTATAGTTTTGTCTAACTCCAGTTTGCTCCATAAAGTCAAACCAATCTAAAGTCTTGTAAATTACTTTTGCGTTAGGATTTATCTGACCATCCACACCAACAATTTGATCATTTGGTACATTAAATGGATTATATCCTAATTGGTTATAAATATTATTTGAAGCAAAAGTTGCACTACCATTTCCAGCAGATGAATTCTTTAAAGCTTCCCACATTACTTCATAGTATTGGCCTGGTGAAACGTTATCATATAATGGATTTGCTCTAGAAACTACACCGGTTTGAACGGAAGCATTTACTTTAATACCACCACTTTTTGAGCCAGATTTTGTTGTAATAATTACTACGCCATTTGCGGCTCTTGCACCATACATAGAAGTTGAAGCTGCATCTTTTAATATTGTAAAAGAAGCAATGTCTTCTTGGTTAATTGTATTCAAATTTCCTTCATACTGGGCACCGTCTACAATAAATAATGGATCTGAGCTACCATTAAGTGTTCCTACACCACGTATAACAATACTTGGTGTTGAACCAGGCTGACCACTTGTAGATGTAAACTGAACCCCTGTAGCTTTACCTTCAATGGCAGCAATTGGAGAAGTAACATTTCTAAGCGCTAACTCACTTGAACCTACAACAGTTGCTGAACCTGTTAAAGCTTCTCTTGTTGAAGTGCCATAAGCAATTACAATAATCTCATCTAAAACATTAGCATCTTGCTTCAGTGTTACATTAATATTGTTAAGATTGCCCACTGTTTTACTAACAGCTTTATAGCCTAGGTATCTAAAAACTAATACATCACCAGTACTTGCTTTAATGATGTATTTACCATCAAAATCTGTTTCGGTGCCACTTGTACCACCTTCTATAGTGATACTTACTCCAGGTAATGCTCCAGAACTGTCTGAAACAACACCAGTTATACTCTTTTGTTGCGCAAAAAATATTTGCGCAATTAACACTAGGAAAAGTGTTAAAACCCTATTAAGCTTAGTATTCATTGTTTATGTATTTGAATTATCATATACAAAAATCGAAAATAAAATGTTAATAAACAATTTTTTAACATATTTTGTTTAATTATTTTTTATTATAGTTAAACTTATTTCTTTGTTTTACCTTTTAGTGGATATGTCCATATGGGATTAATCATAATTTTAATAAGATGCTTATCAATAGGTATTAGACTCGTGGCTATTTTTTTTGATTATATTATTTAATTCAAAAAAAATATGTGCTCTTAATTCTTTTTGTGAAAATATTTTATTAGTTTCAAAACTTCTTTCAATTACTTCAATAATAGCTTTTATTTCAAATATATTGTAAATCCTTTAGCAATACGATTCTCTATTTTACATATGTTTGCTGAAAGTATAATAAATATAAAAGCCATCTCTTTTAAGAGATGGCTTTTATATATTTGTAATTAATTTACGAATTATTTTTTAACTAAGGTCATGGTTCTGTTTTCAAAATATCCATCAACAGTATAAGTCAACACAATACTTCCATCAGCCATAACATTTCCGGTACCAGAAGCTGGTATGCCAAAGGTATCTTCAAGGAAACTACCTGTAACAGCTATTGATCCACATTGGTCGTTAATGTTAAACGGATAGTTTGTGCCAAAAGCATTATCTCCACTGACAACAAAATTATTAACTCCTGCGCCGATAGTTACAGTAACATCTTTTTGATTACCATCACTGTAGCTATAAGATCCTTCAATTGTAGATGGGCAAAATACATTAATGGTGATATCCATAGTAGTTGCACCAGCATAATAGCCATCAGGACTTGCAATCGTAATTGACAAAGTTTCTCCGTTTATTTTATCCAGGTTATTTTCAGTAATTGAAACACTAATTGTAGCTTCATTTGAATTTGCTAACATAGTAACAGATGCGGGTACTGAGTAATTTGATGCATCGAACGTACCGATAGCAGATAAACTTAGATTGGTATCAGAACTAACTTTCTTTGCTGTATATATCTTAAATTCAGTAGTTAATGTTGTTCCTTCATCTATAACGAATGATTTAGATGCTTCTTGAAATGTGATGAATTCTATATCAACAGGCTCTACGTTTTCCTCACAACCAGTCAGAGTTGCTAGAAGAATAAATGTAAAGAAATAAAATATCTTGTTTTTCATAATTTGAGTTGAATTAATAAAACCACTACTTACTAAATACTAGAATAGTAAGTAGTGATTTTAAATTTATTGTTTTTTTTGCTAAATATGCATTGTTTTTAATTTCATTTAATAAAAGTACTATTTATTACCTTTAATAATGAGTGGATTGTCTGTAATTTCTCTATCAGGTATAGAGAAAGTTACCATCGGATTATCATAAGCAATACTTTCACCAGTTCTATTAAGGTGATTGTTACCTCTAGTATTACTTAATTTTCTTCTTTTCATTAAAAGATAACTTTTACCTTCACCAATAAATTCAATTTTTGTATTAAAAACAACTTCATCTATGAGCGCTTGACCTGATAATAAATCTACATATGCATAGTCTGCAGGGTTACTGTACCTTTTAGCTAAGACTTCTTTTAATCTCGACTTAGCAGCAGCAGCGTCACCTTCTACAGCACTCATCTCAGCAGATAATAAGTACATTTCTGCCACTCTCATATAAACATAGTCATCTGTTATTGGAGCTTGTCCAAAATGGACTTTTTCTAAATTGTAAAATTTATTAGCTGGAATTAAAGGAGAGGCTCCTGCCGTGAAAGAACCGCCACTTGGATCACCAAATTGTTGTTTTCTAATGTCATTTGCCTTAATGTTGTCATAAAGAGTTGCATCAATTCCTCTAAAATTACCAACTGCTTGATAAGAATAGCTGTAGTAATCCATAAAACCGTGCCAAGAAACTAAACCTAAGTCATTAGCTGTGGTAATGTCAAATCCCCACATCCATCCTGGAGTTCCTAACAATGTGAAACCACCAGTAACTTCGGCAGCATTCATTAGTGTAAACTCACCAGAGTTGATAACTTCATCAGCTAATTTCTTTGCTAATATATTTTTATCACTTTGGCCCATTGAAGCATACACATAAGCAAGAAATCCTTTCGCAACATTTTGGTTTAATGAGGCCTTGTTAGGTCTCGCATAACCATCCATAAAGCTAATCGAAGAATTTAGGTCAGCTATTATTTGAGCGTATACGTCACCCATTGTTGATTTCGCTTTACCTGGTTCACCTGGTAAAATATATAAAGGCAGAATTTCTGCACTTGCATCATATTTAATAGCGTAGTATTGAGTTAAGTAAAAATAAGCGAATGCTCTAATTGTTTTTGCTTGACCTACTACACCTTTTACAGCGTCAGATTCTGGAATAAAATCATTACCTCCGTTAGCATCAATAATTAAGTTAGCACTATTAATTATTCTGTAGTAAAACCTCCAAGCCGTATAGTTTGGAAGGCTTATAGTCTGGTCTTGTGTCCAAACATAATTTGCTAAGCCTACAAATCTATTATAACTAGCACCAACTTGCGCTAAATCACTAGAGAGTAAATCACTCATCAAATCAAAAGACTTATGGCCAAAATCTTCTTGACTAGAAGTACCACCTATGTAAGCAGTTACCATTTGATTGTAAATTCCTCTTAAATTCCCCTCTACAATACTAGGGTTAATTAAGGCCGTTTCACCTAAATCTTCATTCGAGATGAAGCTCGTAGGTCTTTTTTCTAAAAAATCTTCACTACAAGCCGTAAACACAAGGCCAGCAATAATTAATATTATATAATTTATTTTTTTCATAATTAAAAGTTTTATTAAAATTTAACTCTAACACCTAAGGTATAGTTAGATATTGGATTATAAGTATATCTGCCAGATTCACCTGTTAATGATGTCGTAGGATTATATCCTGCTCTAGTGCTTAATAAAAATAGATTATCACCTGACACCCATAAATTAACCGAAGAGAATCCTGTTTTTGTTAAGAATTGAGATGGTACATTATAACCTAATCTCGCATTGTTTAAAGATAAGTAGTCAGTACTCTGCAGAAATCTTGAAGAAGCTGAAACAGCTTGAACATTTTCATTTGAATAAAGTCTTGGTACAGCTGCGATATCTCCAGGTTTCATCCAGCGATCTGTGGTCATATCGTTATGATAAGATGCACCACCAACTTTACCATTTGTCATAAGATTCGCGTATTGAGAGTCATAACCATAACCTCCTAAGCTATAGCTAAACTGTGTACTTAAAGAGAAACCTTTGTAAGAGCTATTTAACCTAAAAGCACCTCTAACAGTAGGAATAACAGATTTACCAACGTACTTTCTAGTGGCATCACTATAAGTATTTGTTACTCTTTCTTGAATAACTGCAGTAGGATTAGCATCTGTATAAATTAACATATCTTTAATACCTTCTCCACTGTCATATTGATTGTTGTTATTTTCATCAGACCAGTTTTCTGTCCACATAGGGTTACCATTAGCAGGGTCAACACCAGCCCATTCTCTAATGTAATAATCATAGATACTACTTCCTAATGATTGTCCAAATAGACCTTCAATGTTAATAACCTTTGGCAGACCTGTAGCGTTTTCTATTGGCATTTGAGTTAATTTGTTATTAAACATTTCACCATTCAATGTTAATGATAAGTTGAAGTCTTTACTTCTTACAATGTTACCAGTTACATTAAATTCAAAACCTCTATTCTCTAATGCACCATCGTTAGTTAAGATAATAGCGTCACCTGTAGAAGGAGATAATCTCTTATTTACATATAAATTATTGGTTGTCTTAACATAATAATCTAAATCTGCTTGAATAGTACCGTTGAATAACTCAATTTCAACACCTACTTGAGCTTGTTCACTAGACTCCCAAGTAATATTTGGGTCTACAACAGCTCTCGGAGCCAATGAAGGCTGTCCTAGAAGGTTTTCTATATCAAATCCAAGTTGACCAGCGTAGGCAGCGTTTCCTTGACTACCAAGAACACCGTAACTAGCTTTAAGTTTTAAGAAATTAATAACTTTCGATGAGCTTAAGAAATTTTCTTCACTCATAATCCAACCAGCACCTGCTGAATAAAAGGTTCCCCATTTATTTTTAAAAAATCTTGATGAACCATCTCTTCTTAGTGTACCTTGAAAATAATACTTTTGCGCAAAGTTATAATTAGCTTGTGTAAAGTAACCTTCTAATGAAGTCTCTTCTATATTTCCATAAGATACGCCATTTTGATCTAAGTAATTATCTGGCACACCTGCAGCATTTGGGTTTAAATTAACAATACCTTTTTTACTAAGGTCAAAAAACTCGTCGTGATCAGCAAAAGATTCGTGAGCCGCTAATATATCAAAGTTATGATCTTCACCAAATGTAGTTTTGTATCTTAATATTTGATTAAAATTTTGTGAAATATAAGTTCTATTAGACTTGTAAAGAGTACCACCTAAAGCAACACCTGCACTACCTTGAATAGAATTTCTAGTATTATCTAGATTACTACTATAGTAGTTCATACCATATGTAGTTTCAAAAGTTAATCCTTTAGTTATCTCAACTGCAGCGTTAATATTTGTATTAACAGAATGTCTTTTAGTTCTATTTATGTTATAAATAGCTTCTCCAACTCCATTATATGTAGCAGAAAAATCTCTGGCGTTACCAGCCGTATTATCACCAAAATCATACATTGGATTATTAGTGTTAGAGTTAATAACGATGTCACCATTAGTATCTCTAAGATATAAAGGATAAATAGTTGGAACGAAATCTAACATGTATGTTACATTACCACCACCGTAACCAGTAGCGTCATTATATTCACTGTAGGAATAATCTAAATTAGTTGAAATTTTTACTCTATCAATAGGATTTGAGCTTACATTTAATCTAGCAGAATATCTGTCATATCCTGATTCTGCGATAAAACCTTCATCAGATAAATACCCTAAAGAAAAATAGTGTTTTGTCTTAGCAGTACCACCAGAAGTTTTAAAGTTCATCTCATTTCTAATACCATCTCTATATCCTACATTTGCCCAATCTGTTGGAGTGTATTTTCTGGTAACACCACTTATCACACGACCAGTACTTGGGTCTATGAGTCCATTTCCATCAGCTACATTCCACATGTTGTATAACGGTGCAACACCTCTGTCAGAGAATAAATTATCTAAAGCGAATTGCGAAGGGTTTGCATTTCCTGCGTATTCAGCAGTGTTTCTAAGTCCAGCGTACACTAACTCCATATATTCTTCTTCACCACTTACAAGATTGTAACGTGGTAATGTTCTGCTGTTAATAGAAGATTGAAAATCAAATTCAACCGTATTTTTACCAACAGTACCTTTTCTTGTGGATATTAACACCACACCATTAGCCCCTCTAGCACCATAAATAGCGGTTGCAGAAGCATCTTTTAAGATAGTTGTTGATTCTATATCATTAGGGTTGATAGCATTAATATCTCCAGAAAAAGGAATTCCGTCGACTACATATAATGGTGCACTGTTACCTTGTATCGAGCTAAAACCTCTAATACGTATAGAAGCACTTGCCCCAGGTTTACCACTAGTTCTTGTAACTGTAACACCTGACACTTCACCAATTAATGCTTGTGCAACGTTGGAAACAGACTTTGCATCGATGTTTTCGCTGTTAACAACAGAGGCAGTACCAGTAAAAGATCTTTTTGTAGTTGTACCATAACCAACAATCACTATTTCATCTAAAACACTGGCATCTTCTTCCATTTTAACATTAATGGATGTCGAATTACCTACTTTTCTCTCGGTTACTTTATATCCAAGATATCTAAATACTAATACTGCACCCAGATTTGCTTTGATAGTATATTTCCCATCAAAATCTGTTTCTGTACCTGTTGTACTACCTTTAATCGTAATACTTACTCCTGGCAATACACTTGAACCTTCGGAAACTGTTCCTGAAATAGTTTTTTCTTGCGCAAAAGTTATTTGCACGACAAACGCCAGTAATAGCGTTAAAATTACATTAAACTTTGTTTTCATTTTTTAATTATTTGAATTAATTAGTCCCAAAAGTCTTAATTTAATCTTAATAAAACTATTTTTTAACATAAAAAATGCAATTAAATGTTCAAAATAGCGCTTGGTGATCTATTTAATACCTTTTAAAAGGTGGTTAATAATCAGTAAATAGAATTCTTTAGAGAGTTTTTAACATCGAATATCATACTAAGATAGCTGTTTTTCTTACATAATTTCCTTTTGTTACATTGTATTTATCTATTTTTAATACTTATTTATTTAACCGTGCTTTGATTATTCAGAACAAGTAAAAAAGTAAATAAAGTTTTTATGAAGTGCTCCAATCAAAATAGAATTTTAATTATTTTGATGCATTCAGTTTTTATTCATTTTAGGTTTGTTGGTTTTCGATTTTCTAAAAAAAACTTAACTTGTTATGGGCTAGATGTTTTTTTATAAGAGAACGTAGTTTCGTTTAATGTTTGGTTCTTATTGCTCTAGTAATAAAAGCTTCATTATTTCTAGAGCAACCGCTTCACTTAGTGCTTTTGTTTTTTATCACTTGTATTGTCGCCTATTTCAAAGGTGACGCTTGTGGCGTTAAATCTATTTAAGAACCATCCTTTAGATACTGGTTTTCACTGTTTTGGGATACTTCGTTAATTTTATAATTTGCTATTTTATCTTCAATATTTTTAAACCAGTCATCTATAAAGTTTGTTAAGGAGGTTTCTTTGCATTCTTTGTTGGTATAAAAAACATGATATCAGGTAGAGTGAAAATCTAGTCCTAGTTTAACTACTGATTTGTTTTTCTTGTTTGTTTTCAATAAAATTTACAGTATGTTTTATCTTTGGTTGGTTGTAATGAGACCAAGCCCTGATTAAGTCTATTCCATTGGCGTTGTGTCTCTAATGACTCAGGTCTACTTCATCTGGATTCATTATGGGAAATGCTATTATTTGACATTTGTCTAAGATTTTTTTTGATATTTGTGTTTCTTCTAGTATTTTTCCAATAAAATATTGAAACGCATAGGAGCTTGTTGACTCTGGGGGTTGCTGTCTTGTTAGTAGTACAATAATATCTTTTTGATTGTGTTTGTTGTTATGTGAAAATAACACAAGTATCTCTCTAGCTAAGGCTGTTTTGCCAACTGTTCATAGTTCAGGGTATTGCTGTTTTTCTTTACCATTTCCTGATATTATTTCTTCACATCCTTTGATGATGCTATTTTTTGAGCAGCTATTATTTGTGGGATAGCCGATAATTCTAGTTTAACTAGGGTGTTATTTTTTTTATTAAGTATTCTTAGTGTATCAAATAAAGACCATTTATTTTAATTTTTGGTCTGTATCTATGGGATTATCTTGGTGGATATTTAAACGAGATATAAGTAGTTCTTGGAACTTTAGACCAAATAGAAAACGCGTAATAGGCACTGTTATTTATGGGGGTATTTTGAAGAATAATATATGCAAAAAATTTTCTATCATTAAGTTTTTCAAATTTATTTAATCTAGCACCATCAAATAGGGTACTTGCATAGATATTTAAATATTTAATTTCGAAAGTTCTTTTTGTTTGTATTTCAATTAATTTTTTTTCCTATTTATATAGGTTTCAAATATTACCTTTTTCTTTGTTTTCAGTTTAGTAGTGTTATGAGTAAAAATAGATACATATATATTCATGATTTGTAGTTTATCTCATATTTAAAATATTTTATTTTATTGGGTGTTAAAAAGGTATTTAAATTAATAGATAGCATTATAGTCTAGATTTAGAACAGTAAATGGTCCAGGTTTTCTAGTTTTACGTAGGTAATCAATTGATTTTGAGTGCGTAGAAACAGCATTACCAACATTAAGGAAAATTTCGTCAGGATTGGTGAAATTTGTTTCAGCAGCAAATAATCTTTTGTATTTATTTTGAAAGAGTTGTGCACTAACCTTAAAATCTAATTTTAATTTATCAGATAAATCGTATGCACCTGTAAGAAAAAGATTTATATTTTGGTTACTTTCAGTAATTCTATCTTCTTCAAATTCACCGTTGGTTCCATCTCCAGAGAACCGGCAGGTTCAAATCTAAGTCTGTTATCTTGTATGTAATTCACACTATATTCAGCAATTAACAGGAATTGATTGTTAATCTTATAGTTCAATTCTGGAGCAATTATAAAACGGTCTCCTTCATTTAGTTTTTTTTGCTCATTAGTTGTTTATAAAGGGTTATTGTAGTAGAGAGAGTTGTAGCTAAATGTTTCTAATGTAGGATTAAAAGTTCTTTTATAATCTAAAAATTGTCTATATCCTTTTGTGAGTTTGGTGCAGGAATACTATCGGTATCAAAATGAGTCCCTTTGTAGTCTCTGATTTTAAGATCAGGAGAAGTACACAAGTACCATAAGTATAATCCATTTAAATTCGACCCTGTTGCACACGATTTGATTCAATATTTACATAAGTTGTAGATAGTTTTAGCGTAAATTTGCCGCTAAAATCTGTGTTATTATTTAAGCGCAGACTTGTTCTTCTATAATCAGATGCTCCGTTATAAATACCGTGTTGGTCCCAATTAGATAAAGTTACAAAAGTTCTACTATCTTCTCCGTTATAAGTAAAGCTCACGTTATTTTCTTGCGTAATACATGTTTTAAAAAGAGGATCTCTGTTTATCTGATTGAAAGTTTCTCTTGAGTTTTTAGAGGTTATAGGGTAGTAGGAGTTTCCTCCATCTGCTTGAAAATAAGCTCCTGAAGTATCAACGGTATCTGCACCGACAATTCTGTCTGCTATTTTATCTCCGTAAGAAAAACCGGTATTAGGTAATCCACTTCCCGTGAAGTGCGCTATTCCTCCAAATTCTTGTCCATAGGTATCTTGTTTGTCCCATTCAACATTTATTTGATCAGCAGAAAAGCCTGCTTTATACTCTATACTCCATCTTTTTCCATTTTTAGATCCCCTTTTTAGTTTTGATAACAATCACACCATTTGCAGTACCTGTTCCATAAACAACGCAACAGAAGCCCCTTTAAGTACTGAAATAGATTCGATATCTTCTTGGTTTATATCGTTTAAACGAGATTTTTTTATCAACTCCTCCGGTGCCACCATCGATAGAACTGTTAGAAACAATTGCACCATCTATAACGACTAAATGACTGCTGTCTCCTAGGAGTGTCTTTTGACCTCTAATTTGTATGTACGCACTTACACTTGGATCTCCAGAGTTACGGGTAATATTTACACCCGAAGTTTTACCTGAAAGTGCTTGTAAAAGACTTATTTCAATAGGTTTTTTCAATTGGTCAATTTTTACAACTGAAGTAGAACTTAAATCGCTGTCTTTCTTTTTTCTGTTCCTAGAGCAGTGAATACAATTTCATCTAAAAGACTTGCATCCTTCTCTAAAGCTACATTGATTTCCATAAAAGAGCCTACTATTTTTTTACTATTTTGTGCCCTAAGTACCTAAAAATTATTGCGTCTCCAGTATTGGCTTCGATAGTGTACTTTACATTGAAATTACTTTCACTACCTTTTTTTGTGCCTTTTACCAATACGCGTACTCCTAGTAAAGCCCCAGATGAATCGGATACAGTAACAGAAACTGTTTTCTCTTGTGCAAAGGTTGTGTGCACAACCAACGCTAGTAACAGCGATAAAATTCCATTTAACTTTGTTTTCATTTGTTTTAGTTTGTTTAAATAATGTTAAAAAAAATTTATTATTTAAATTGACATTCACAATTTTTTCTTAGAAAAAATAAAATTAAATGTTAAGAAGAGGTTCGTTTTGATTTGTTTAATACCTTTTAAAAGGTACTTAAACATTAGTATATGTGGGTCTTTAGAGTGATTTTAATGTCAATTATTAAACTAATAAAGCTGTTTTTTTTATTTTTCATGGTTAATATAATTATTCCTATAAGAAGTGATTTTATTATGAATTTAGGTGTTTTATTTCGTTTTAAGCGTCTCTATTTTAGGAGTATTTTGTGATATAATAAAGCTAATAATACTAGATATATGTATAACTATGAAAAACACTTTTCTTATAGGCCTTTTTTAGTCTTTTTAAGAATAAGCGTGAATAAGATGAAAAAGATCTTTAAGGTTATTTGTTTTAATTTTGAATTAACCAAGGTGTTTAATTTAAATCTTTCTGCTTCTTTTGGGTGGTATTAGTTGTAGAAAACCTCTTCTTGTTTTCTTAGTACTTTCCTTTTCTGAATTTTAGTTTTTGTGCAAAAAAAAACATCCAACCTTCTTAAAGGTTGGATGAATTTTAATAAAAAAGCAGTTAGGTTTACTTAAAAATCCAAAGTTTGGTATCTAAGTTATCAGCTCCTTGAGCTCCTATTGCTGTATTGTAACTATCTTCGTTTAAAGCAACTGCAGTTGCAGAGTATCCATGTCTTTGTGGAATGTCTGTTGCATTAGATAATAAATCTGCTGGTGCAACTAAGTTGATTCTACCGTCGTTTCCTTCAGCTTTAAATCTTCTCCATTCAGACCAACTGTTATATCCTTGCATGTATAAAGAAACCCACTTTTCATATGCGATATCTTCCATTCCAGTATAAGGATGTGCAGAGATGTATACTGTAATATCTGCAGAAGCTACGCCCCATTGTTCCATACTTGCTGTGATTGCTTGCTCGTATAAAGAAGAAGCATTTTCAGTCGTCCATGTTTTTGCAGCAGCTTCAGCTCTTGCAAATAAAACTTCTGAATACGTATAAATCATTAACGGAGCTTCGCTTGTGCTAATGATGTTATCAGTAATAAAAGAATAGTTTGCAGTTGCAGAGTTAGATGCTCCGTAAGGTGCACCCACATAAGTTGCAGAAGTTGTTGCAGGCTCAGCAAATTTTTCTAATCTAGGGTCTTCTGGTACTGTAGCAGTTCCTGATCCAATAAGTTTGTTAACAAAAACATCGCTCATTAAATAATCTTTTCTAGACTCGAATCTATCTTGCCAAGGGTTGTCATTAGAATCTTCACTTAAATAAGAATATTGAATATTCTGATCATTAGATGAAATTGCTCCTGCCATTCCTTGTTTAAATTTAGCTTCTCCAATTGCTGGACTCGCTTTAGATAAACGCA
>JBLHIE010000001.1:0-96482 GCA_047614925.1 Arenicella sp. | reverse complement strand
TTTAAAAAACTTATCTTATGAATACGTTAAGAAACAAAGTACAGTTAATTGGTAGATTAGGTCAAGAGCCAGAAATAGTAACCTTTAAAGATGGTAACAAAATGGCAAAATTTTCTATGGCAACAGATGACAGTTACAAAGACAAAGAAGGGAACAAAGTAGAACGTGCTTATTGGCATAACATTGTTATCAAAGGTGGTCTTGTAAATGTAGTAGAAAATTATGTAAATAAAGGGCAAGAAATTGCGGTAGAAGGCAAACTAACCAATAGGTCTTATGACACCAAAGAGGGTGAAAAAAGATATGTTACAGAGATTTTAGTAAACGAATTGTTGCTTATGGGAAGCAAACAATAGTTTTTTGATTTGAAAAAAATAAAATCCGTTTCGCGAAACGGATTTTATTTTATCTTGGCATAAAATTTGAAATCATAAAAAGAGATATCAGTATATGAAAATCATGAAAATCTTATCCATCTTAACTCTTTTGTTTGGTTTTTCACAATGTGGAAGTAATACATTCGTTAAAAACCCAACATTTAAAGTAGAAAAAGCATTTTATAATAATTGGGTTGGTGGCCAGCCAGGAGTTCGCGGAACAAAGGTAGAGTTGCATTTAAAGGACGCTTCAGAAATTAATTTTGATGCCTTGTATTTTCAAGGGAAAGTTACCAAAGTAGAAGTTTCTATGAAAGATGGGTTTACCCAAGTTATCGGTCACTTTTCAACTTCAAAAACACAAAAAAGAGATGTAATTTTAGATTTAGATGCTACAAAAGAATTAGAAAACAAGGTACCGAGCTTAGAAAAATTTCCTTTTGAATTAAAAGAAAATGAGGCAGTACTTAGGTTTAAAAAAGGTGTAAAAACGCTGTATTTTAAAATTGAAAATATAAGTAAAGTACAATCAATGCCTTTTCCTTCTGTAAATAAACAATAAAGAATTACTTTTTATAAGTATATAAGCCGCTACTTAAGTAGCAGCTTATATATTTGGCACGTATTTTGAATATTGATAAGTGTAATCTTAAAACTACAGCTTATGAAATCTTTAAAACTACTTATCACTATTTTTATGACAGGCGCATTTTTAAGTGCTTGTACCACCGTTTTTGAAGATGACTTTAGAGGCAACGAAACTTCTTTAGAAGAAGTTGTTTCTGGCTATGATTTATGGTATGTAGATTACCACAGAACAACAGGTAACGGAGATATTCCTTATGTTTCAAGAGCATTTACATTGTCTTTTTTAAACGGAATCTTATATGCAAATAATAACATTGTAGATATTGGTTTTACAGGAGACGGATTGGGAATAGATGTAGGAACGTATGGTACTTTTTCTGGGGTTTTAAAAACAAAACACGATATAGACGGCAACAATGATTTTGAGGTTACGGTTACTTCTTCAAACGAAATAAGACTTTACAACTATAGACAAAATGTTACCTATTTTTTAATAGGTTATCAAAGAGATACTTTCGATTACGACAAGTTATTTTATGAAAACATCGAGTATTTTTTACAAGAGTACAGTGCTTGGGGAAAAACGTTTACTGCAGGTGGTGTTGCGAATGCTTTTGATGCTGAGAACTATTTGCAATTTACCCCAGAAAATATAACAACATTTTATAGTTCACAAGACAACTTTGGCACGCAAGTTGCAGATGTTAATTGGAGTTATGTTGGTGGCTATGAAGTGTTTGATGTTGTGGGTTTTCAAGATCTAAAGATAATAACACTTAATTATGATGGTGGAGATATTGAAGAGTTTGAGCTGCAGGTTCTAAATGACAGAAAAATACGTTTGTATAACGTAAACTCTGAAACTACCTACGATTTTGAGGGCAGCGGATTTATAAGATACCTAAAGGAAGAAAAAACAGCTAAAAAGAGTACTTCTGTAGTAAGAAACTCCAATAGAAAACGTACTAAAGTAAAAAGAGTTATAAAGAATAGAAGAAGTTTAAAATAAAGTTTGGTTAGTTGATTTTAATTGGTTTTTCTTAAAAACCAATTGAAAGATAAACCGTCCTGAGGAGGACGGTTTTTTTTTGTTAATAATTGATGAAAAAGTATCTTTGTTATAACGAAAAAGAACATCTAGTTTTCATAGTTTTAAATATTATTAACGCCATGTCTGGTTTGGAGCAGTCGCTACTTAATTAATTATTTTCGACTGCACTCCGAAGACAACAACACAATCAAATGAAACCAACAGCATTTATAACTGGGGCAACCTCTGGAATAGGAAAAGCGATAGCACAAATTTTTGCAAAAAACAATATTCGTTTAATTCTTTGCGGAAGAAGAGCAGATCGTTTAGAAAACATACAACAAGAATTAAGTAAGCTTACAGAGGTTACCACCTTACAGTTTGATGTTTCGAAAAGAAACGAAGTTGAGAGCGCTATTAAATCGCTTCCAGAAAACTTTAAAACAATAGATATTTTAATTAATAATGCAGGCAATGCGCACGGACTGTCTAGTATACAAGACGGAGATATTGACGATTGGGACGCAATGTTAGACATCAATGTAAAAGGATTACTGTATGTTTCGAAAGCAATATTTCCGCAGATGGTAGCAAGAAACAACGGTTTTATTGTAAATATTGGCTCTATTGCCGGGAAAGAAGTGTATCCTAACGGAAACGTATATTGCGCATCTAAACATGCCGTAAACGCACTCAACAAAGCCATGAGAATCGATTTGAATAAGCACAACATTCGTGTTGCTGCCATTCATCCTGGCGCCGTAGAAACAGAATTTTCAGAAGTTCGTTTTAAAGGAGATTCAGAAAAAGCAAAATCGATGTATACAGGATACAAACCACTGCAAGCAGAAGACATTGCAGATATTATTCACTTCGTGGTTACAAGACCCTACCATGTAAATATTGAAGATTTAGTGGTGTATTCAACGGCGCAGGCAAGTCCAACTATTCTAAATAAAAAGTAAAATGAAACGCTAGATAGAAGCGAAGTGTTTTTTCTAAATTTTTGCAATATCTTAAGAAATGGTCGCACTAAAAGACATACTAATCTTATTTTTTTTAGAGAATAAGATTAGTGTCTTTAAAAGCCAAATAAATTTTTTAAGCTGCTTTATTTAGCACATTATTAGTCACAAATGTATACGGAAGCTTCCGATTTTTCTACGAGTATTCCAATAGGCTCTGCAAAAAGACCTTTGCTCTTAAGAATTGCAGCAACTTTTTGAGATGCCTCTTTTTTAACGGCAATTAACAGTCCTCCACTCGTTTGTGGATCACATAAAATATGACGTCTTTTTTCATCTTCAAGAGTTACTTTGTGACCATAACTTTCCCAGTTTCTTAAAGTTCCTCCAGGGACGCATTTTTTATCAAGATAGGTGTGAATTTCTTCAAAGATTGGCACTTTACTATAATTAATTTCAGCAGACACATTACTTCCCTCACACACTTCAAGTAGATGGCCTAATAAACCAAATCCAGTCACATCCGTTAAGGCTGTTATTTCTTCAATTTCTGCAAGTTCTATTCCAGCGTCATTAAGAATAATCATAGAATTCGCGGCAATATCCTTGTGTGCTGCTTCTAAAATACCTTTTTTTTGTGCCGTGGCTAAAATTCCAATACCCAAAGGTTTTGTCAAATACAAAACACATCCTGCTGTCGCTTGGTCATTACGTTTTAAATTAGAAATTTTAACAGACCCAGTCACAGCTAAGCCAAAAATAGGCTCTGGATTATCAATGCTGTGACCACCTGCAAGTATTATTCCGGCATCTGAACACGCTTTTCTTCCACCTTCCATCACTTGAGCAGCAA
The DNA here is from genome assembly GCA_047614925.1 of Arenicella sp. Classification (GTDB taxonomy): domain Bacteria; phylum Bacteroidota; class Bacteroidia; order Flavobacteriales; family Flavobacteriaceae; genus Polaribacter. Next base: position 92,669 of record JBLHIE010000001.1, on the reverse strand, counting down.
TCTCTGGAGCTATTTTGTCAATTGGCCATCCTAAAATTGCAATTGCCATCAAAGGCTTTCCGCCCATGGCATACACATCGCTTATTGCGTTTGTTGCTGCGATTTGTCCAAAAGTAAAAGGATCGTCCACGATAGGTAAGAAAAAATCTGTAGTACTAATAATACCAACTCCATTTCCCATGTCATAAACGGCTGCATCGTCTCTAGTATCGTTTCCGACGAGTAGGCGGGTATCTTCAATCTTTGGGGAGGTAGATGCTAATATAGTGGTAAGTACTTTTGGTGATATTTTGCAACCACAGCCTGCACCGTGGCTATAGCTTGTTAATTTAATAATTTTATTCATTTTTTTTATTGTTGTTTTAAAAATGCTGCTGTTTTTTCAAGGTTTATCGTAGGAATCTTAAAATTTAATATCGTAGATTCGGCTCTTTTCTTTAAGCCTTTTAAATAGTATTTGTCATAATAGAATAGCGTAAGGGTAACAACTTTGTCGTAATTCTTCTCTTCGAGCGCTTCCAAAGCTAATTTGGCTGTATCATTTCCTAGTCTTTTTGCGATTTTACCAATTGCTTCTCCTAATTTTTGTTGGTTTAAATTTGCGTATGTATGTACAAGATGTTGCACCCTTTCTGCAAACGGAACTTCTAAAAAGTAAACGGGCATTGTTCCCATTTTTAAATAAAAAGCATTCGGAATGGATACTTTTCCAATGGACTTACTTTCGTCTTCTACCCATATGGGTTGCGTGGTATCTAAGTTTTGTATTTCTGAAAAGAGCTTGTTTTCAAACTGTTCTGTAGTTGGCTGTTCTGGAAGATCGATGCCTCCAAAAGCAGACCCTCTATGGCTCGCTAATCCCTCTAAGTCTATAACTTGTGCTCCTTTTCTTTTTAAAGCATGTAGTATTTCTGTTTTACCAGTGCCAGTATATCCACCTAAAACTTTAAGATGTAGGGTTTTTTCAAAAGAGTCTAGTACATAGTTTCTAAAAGCTTTATACCCCTTTTCAATAACATAGACCTTTTTAAAACCGTTCTCAACAAGATGATTGGCAAATGCACTACTTCTCATACCTCCTCGCCAACAGTGTATTACAGCTTCTTTATTAGGAGCTACGGAGATAGCACGATGTATAAAGTTATTTAGTTTAGGGGTTACAAACTCGTAGCCAATTGCAATGGCTTTTTCCTTGGATTCCTTCTTATAGGCCGTGCCAACGATTGCGCGCTCTTCGTCTGAAAACAGTTCAATATTATGAGCTTTGGGCATGTTCCCTTTCGCAAATTCACCTGGCGACCGCACATCAATAATAGGTAGATGCTTTAAATTTTTAAAGTAAAAGTCAATAGTTATAATTTGTTTCATTGTGATAGGTCTAATATTATAAGGGACGATTCCGGACAAGGGGCGTTTACAAGCAAATAAACGGATTTGAAAAGGCATTTGTATTTGTTTGGTGCCCGCCGTTGTAGTGACGATTTGGACCTTAATTCCACTTTCAAAATCGAAAGAACATTGCGTTGTCAGGTCTTTGCATTACATCTGGGTCTTTTTTATAAATAGTAAAAAAATCGCAAGGTCAGCAATGGTTTAATGTTTTCCTTTGACACTTAAACAAAGTTAAGTGTTTTGAGAAAGATAAGCGGGTATTCTTTGTTTTATATTCCTTAAAATCCTCACATTAAATATCGTATCAAATTAAAAGGTAATTGCAATAGCGATCAATTTGAAGGATATTTTTATTTTTTTTAAATTAATTCTTCATTCGGCCCTTTATTTTGTAGCTATTTAGATTAGATCTTGAAAAAAAGAGGAATAAGGGTATTCGAAAATGATTGGTTATTTTTTTTTGTAACTTTCGTTCGTGAACAAAAACTATTTCTGCTTCAAATAATACTTTGAATATCAGCAAAAAATAAGTTACTGTTTTTAATTCGCTTAGGAGCTTTGGAAGCAGTGCTCTTAGAAGTTCGTTTTAAAGGAGATTCAGAAAAAGCAAAATCGATGTATACAAGATATAAACCACTGCAAGCAGAAGACATTGCAGCTGTTATTCACTTCGTGGTTACAAGACCCTACCATGTAAATATTGAAGATTTAGTGGTGTATTCAGCGGCGCAGGCAGGTCCAACTATTCTAAATAAAAAGTAAAATAAAAATGGATTCAAAAATAATTATTGGTTGCATGTCTTGGGGAGCTTGGGGCAAACAGTTTTCTACCAAGGAGCAAACAGACATGATTCGGTTTTGTACAGAAAATGGAAATGCGATATTTGATCATGCAGATATTTACGGCAATTACACTACAGAAACTGATTTCGGAAAAGCATTTGTAGATAGTGGAGTTAAAAGAGAAGACATTCAATTAATTTCTAAATGCGGAATTCAACTAATTAATGAAAGACGAGGTAGCAGAATTAAACACTACAAGTATGCTAAAGAATATATTATTTCGAGTGCAGAAGCATCTTTAAAAAACTTAAAAACAGGTTATTTAGACACCTTTTTACTGCACAGGCCAAGTCCGTTAATGCAGCCAGATGAAATTTCAGAAGCTATTACAGCACTTCAAGATTCAGGTAAAATCATAAATTTCGGACTCTCGAATTTCACGTCTTCTCAGGTAGATTTAATTGCGAATAGTGTTTCTGTTACTGCAAATCAAATTGAATTTTCACTCACCAAAAATGAGGCAATGTTTAATGGAACTTTGGATAAAATGTTGCAAAAAGGAATTCAAACTATGAGCTGGAGTCCTTTAGGAACCGTATTTAAAGATGAAACTGCTCAAACAAAAAGAATAAAAGCGGTTTTAAAAAAGTTAACTAAAAAACACGAAACGTCTGAAGACGTAATTTTATTAGCTTTTATTCTAAGGCATCCCGCAAAAGTAGCTCCGGTTATTGGAACCACAAATAAAGAAAGAATTTTAAAAGCAAACAGCGCTTTAAATATTCATTTAGAACTACAGGATTGGTTTGAGTTGTTGGCTGCAAGCCAAGGACACGAGGTAGCCTAACGTGTAGGTAATCCTTTTTTGACAACCACAACGCTTCCCTTTTCAATCAAATATGAAAGCCAAAACGCTTTTGTAAATAATAATAAAATTTATTTGTAACTTACCCTCATAATTTTAAATCACCTACTTATGCCAAATTACACTTTAAACATTAATGGAAAACAAGTTGTTGTTTCTGCCGATGAAGACACGCCTTTACTTTGGGTGTTGCGAGATGAACTCGATTTAGTAGGTACAAAATTTGGCTGTGGTATTGCACAATGTGGCGCTTGTACGGTGCATGTAAATGGTATTGCTACAAGAAGTTGCCAAATGCAAGTTTCTATTTTAGAGGATGTAAAAATTACAACAATAGAAGGCCTATCTAAAGATGGTAAACACCCTGTACAGGAAGCTTGGAAAGAGATAGATGTGCCGCAGTGTGGGTATTGCCAAACAGGACAAATCATGACTGCTTCTGCATTCTTAGCAGAAAATAACCGTCCGTCAGGAGAGGAAATTCGAGAGGCTATGAAAGGGAATATTTGTAGATGTGCCTCTTATAACAGAATAGAAAAGGCGGTATTGGTTGCGTCAGAAAAAATGTCATAAGCATTAAAATTTAGAGAAATGAAACTATATAAAAAAGATAATTTTAGTCGAAGAAATTTTTTAAAAACTTCTGTTTTAGCAGGTGGCGGAATGTTAATTGGCTTTAATTTATTGACCGCTTGCAAACTGGAAGCAAAAATGCCAGTAGATATTGCGAACTTAAATTTTAATGATTTTAATGCATTTATTAAAATCTCTCAGGAAGGATATGTAACTATTTTTTCTCCAAATCCAGAAATTGGACAAGGCGTAAAAACGTCTATGCCAATGATTATAGCAGAGGAGTTAGATGTAGAATGGAAAAATGTAACGGTTGCTCAAGGGATTTTAGATACAAATAATTATACCAGGCAAGTTGCAGGTGGTAGTCAATCGATACGTTTTAGCTGGGATGCACTTAGGCAAACAGGTGCAACTGCAAAACAAATGTTGGTAAATGCTGCTGCAGAAAAATGGAATGTAGCTGCTTCCACTTTAACAGCCTCTAAAGGAATTATTACAAACCAAAACGGAGAAATATTAGGGTACGGAGACGTTGTGGCAGCAGCAGCTTTATTAGAAGTGCCTGAAAATATAAAGTTAAAAGAAGTAAAAGATTTTACCATTATTGGTCAGGAAATAGTAAATGTAGATATTGATAAAATTATCACAGGGAAGCCATTGTTTGGTTTAGACTATAAGGCGGAAGGAATGGTGATTGCTACTGTTTTAAGACCTCCTTCTTTTGGACAGAAATTAATAAGTTTTGATGCTTCTGAAGCGAAGAAAGTGAAGGGAGTAATCGATGTAATTACGATAGGTGACAAAGTAAGAAAATATATAGAATCTGGTAAAAATAACTGGACTGTTAAACTATCTAAATCAGACAAAGTAGTTGTCATTGCAGAAAATACATGGGCGGCAATAAAAGGTAAAAAAGCACTTGTTGCCGTTTGGGAAAATGAAGGGAAATTAGAATCTACAGAAGACCACGACAAGGCTTTAATGGATATTTTAGAGGGTAAAAATTTAAACACAAATAGAGAAGACGGTGCTGTAGAAAATGCATTTTCAACGGCAGACAAGGTGATAGAAAAAACATATCATTCTCCTTTTCTACCGCATAATTGTATGGAGCCAATGAATTTTTATGCAAATGTAACTGCAGATGAAATTCACTTAGTAGGTCCTGTACAAACGCCAGAATATGCAGCAAAAGTTGTTGCAGACCTTTTGGAGTTCGATTTGGATAAAATCCATTTAGAAATGACCAGAATGGGCGGTGGTTTTGGGAGAAGATTGTATGGCGATTTTGTTTATGAATCGGCAGAAATATCTAACCTCATTAAAAAACCTGTAAAGCTTGTTTCTACAAGAGAAGATGACATGACTGCCGGTATTTATAAACCTGCTGTAAAATACAAAATAAAGGCTGCTTTAAAAGGTGGCAAGGTAACTGGGTATCATTTAATAGAAGCGGCTGTTGGTAGCAATATGTTCGGGGCTATTCCGAACTTTTTTCCTGCAGGATGTATTCCTAATTATAAGGTACAAACTGGCAATTATAGCAGTAATATTACAACGGGTGCGTGGAGAGCTCCTTATACAAATTTTTTAGCGTTTGCAGAGCAAAGTTTCTTTGATGAACTTGCTACAGAACTAAATATTGATGCAATTCAATTGCGTTTAGATTTGTTGCAAAATGTAAAAAACACCACTGATGACCGCATAGAATATTCTGGACAAAGAATGGAAGATACTATTAAATTAGTACGAGAAAAAGCAGGTTGGGGAAATACAAAAGCAGGTGTTTATCAAGGTTTTTCAGCATATTACAGTCATAATACACATGTTGCTGAGGTTGCAGATATTGAGATAAAAGATGGTTTACCAATTATTAAAAAAGTAACAGTCGCAGTAGATTGTGGTATTGTTGTAAACCCAACCGGAGCAAGAAACCAGGTTGAAGGTGGTGTTTTAGACGGAATTGGACATGCAATGTATGGCGATTTTTCTTTTAAAGACGGCCAACCAGTAGACAATAATTTTGACGGATATAGACTAATTAGAATGAATGAAACACCAAAAGTTGAAGTCCATTTTGTACAAAACAACAATTCGCCAACAGGTTTGGGAGAACCAGGTTTACCGCCTGCAGGAGGCGCAGTAGCCAATGCTATTAATGCTGCTTTTGGGAAAAGAATATACAGACAACCTTTTATAAAGGAATTGAATAAAAATACTGTTCTTAGTTAAAGGATATACTTTAAAATAGCATGCACTTGTGAAATGAAATGAATCCAAAGAATAAATTTTCTTTGGATTTTTTAGTTAAAAATAAATTTCTTGCGCCAAACGAAACGTATTTGCGTGCGCATTTATGATGATATTAATATCTGAAGAATACCCACCACCCATAGAACACATTACCGGAATTTTTAAATTGAAACAGGTCTCTAAAACAAATTGATCTCGTTTTTTACACCCTTCAATAGTAAGTCCTAATTTTCCTAATTTATCGGTTTTAATAACATCTACACCGCACAAATAATAAATAAAATCTGGTTTTTCTTGATGGATGAGTTTTGGAAGTATTTCTTTTAAGATTGCTAGATATGCTGTATCTTCTGTATCATTTTCTAAAGCAATGTCTACATCGCTTTTTTCTTTGATGAACGGATAGTTACTTTTACCATGCATAGAAAAAGTAAAAACAGACGCATCATTTTGAAAAATCTCTGCAGTTCCGTTTCCTTGATGTACATCTAAGTCTACAATTAATATTTTTTTAGCCAACCCTTTTTGCTGTAGATACTTTGCACCAATTGCTTGATCATTTAGCATACAAAAAGCTTCGCCACGGTTAGAAAAAGCATGATGAGTACCCCCTGCAATATTCATTGCAATTCCGTTTTGTATGGCAAATTCAGAAGCTTTCATCGTTCCATCTGCAATAACCATTTCTCTTTCTATCAATACTTCGGAAAGCGGAAATCCAATTTTTCTTGCAGCTTTTTGAGAAAGGGTAATATTTAATAAGTCAAAAAAATACTCAGGGTCGTGTACTGTGAAAAAATGCTTGTAATTCGGAATTTCAGGCTCAAAGAAATTCTCTTCGGCACACGTTCCTTCATAGATTAATTGTTGTGGTAAAAGGTCATATTTTTCCATAGGAAAACGATGCCCTTCTGGTAACTCGTGTCTATAAATAGGATGGTTTGCTATTTTTAGCATCAATTAACTTCTTGTCCGTTTTTAACAACCTTTTCTGGTGCAACAAAAGCTAACTTTCCGTCTGGAGTATCTGTCATTAAAATCATTCCTTGGCTTTCTACCCCTTTAATTTTCCTTGGCGCTAAATTTATCAAAACAGCGACTTGCAAACCAATAATTTCTTCTGGCGAAAAGCTCTCTGAAATTCCAGATACAATAGTTCTTGTATCAATGCCAACGTCTATTTTTAGTTTTAAAAGCTTCTTTGTTTTCGCAACTTTTTCAGCCTCTAGAATAGTTCCAACACGAATATCTAATTTTGTAAAGTCTTCAAATTCTATGGTTTCTTTTTGAGGTGTTATTACTTTATTTTCTTGTTCGTTTGCGATTTTGGTAGCTTGTAACTTTTCTACTTGTGCTTCAATTTCTTTGTCTTCAATTTTAGAAAACAACAGTTCTGCTTTATTTATTTGATGTGTTGTTGGCAGTAAAACTGCATTTTCAGTTACATTTTCCCATGACAAGCTTACATCAATATTTAAAATAGTTTTTAATTTGGTAGAAGTAAAAGGTAAAAAAGGTTCAGAAACTACTGCTAAAGCTGCAGAAATTTGTAGCGCAACATACATAATTGTTTGCACGCGTTTTTCGTCTAGTTTTATAACTTTCCAGGGTTCTTCATCTGCTAAATACTTGTTTCCAAGTCTTGCCAAATTCATTAGTTCTTGGCTAGCTTCTCTAAAGCGGTATCTTTCAATAGATTTACCAATGGTATTTGGAAACTCTTTTACAGCTGCTAAAACGTCTTCATCAATTTCAGAAAAATCATTTGGCGCTGGTACAATTCCGTCATAATACTTGTTGGTTAAAACCACTACTCTATTTATAAAGTTTCCAAAGATGGCAACCAATTCGTTGTTATTTTTTGCTTGAAAATCTTTCCAAGTAAAATCGTTGTCTTTACTTTCTGGCGCGTTTGCGGTTAAGGTATAGCGCAAAACATCTTGCTGATTTGGAAACTCCTCTAAATATTCATGCAACCAAACAGCCCAATTTTTAGAAGTCGATAATTTATTTCCCTCCAAATTTAAGAATTCATTGGCAGGTACATTGTCTGGTAAAATATAATTTCCGTGTGCTTTTAGCATTGCAGGAAAAATAATACAGTGAAAAACAATGTTGTCTTTTCCTATAAAGTGCACCAATTTGGTATCGTCTTTTTTCCAGTAATCCTCCCAGTTTTTGCCTTCTCTAGCAGCCCATTCTTTGGTAGCTGAAATATATCCAATAGGTGCATCAAACCAAACATATAATACTTTTCCGTCTGCTTCTTTTAAAGGTACAGGAATTCCCCAATCTAAATCTCTAGTAACCGCTCTTGGCCTTAAACCATCTTCTAACCATGATTTTACTTGTCCGTACACATTCGGTTTCCAATCTTTTTTATGTCCTTCTAAGATCCATTTACGTAAAAAATCTTCGTGCTTGTCCAAAGGTAAAAACCAGTGTTTAGTTTCTTTTACAGTGGGTATATTTCCTGTAATTGCAGATTTAGGATTTATTAAATCTGTTGCATTATGCGAAGTGCCACAGCTTTCACATTGATCGCCATAGCTTTCTTCAAAACCACATTTAGGGCAAGTTCCTACCACAAACCGGTCTGCTAAAAACTGATTTGCTTCTGCATCATATAATTGTGCAGAAACTTCTTCGATAAATTCTCCGTCATTATACATTTTTGTAAAAAACGCCGATGCAGTTTCATGGTGAATTTTAGAGGAGGTTCTGGAGTAGTTGTCAAAAGAAATACCAAAATCTACAAAAGATTGTTTGATGATTTTGTGGTATTTGTCGATAATAACTTGCGGGGATACGCCCTCTTTTTTTGCTCTCATAGGTATGGCAGCGCCATGCTCATCAGAACCAGAAATGTAGGCTACATCTTTACCAATTAGGCGTAAATAACGCGCATAAATATCTGCAGGAACGTACACGCCTGCGAGGTGTCCAATATGAATTGGACCGTTTGTATAAGGCAACGCTGCGGTAATTGTATATCTTTTTGGAGCACTCATGTGTTCTTCGTATTAATTTTGGACTTATTGTTGACGCACAAAAGTACGAAAAAGCGAGTTTTAAAAGTCATTGAAAATAGATACATTTACATGGATTAATTTTTTAAATTGTTAAACATTAGAAAAAAGACGTTTCTTGAAGAAAACCATACTATTTAGCTTTATATTTTTGATGAGTTTTTCATTTGTAATTTCACAAGAAAAGCAAGACTCTTTAAGCGTAAAGACAAATCCTATATTTTTTACAGGAATGAATTTAGGGTATATAACTGGTGGGTTAAAAGGTTTACACGCAAGTTTTGATATAAACTATCAATCAAAAAATAACTTAATTACTTCTAAATATACCACAATTACAGATCTAAAAACAGGTACTTTGCTCTTTATACCATTTCCGAAAATAAATTCAGTAACAGAACAATTTTCTTTATTATTTGGTAAAAGATATGTGGTAGACGGTTTTTCTTATCATTTTTCTGGTGGACTTTCTTACAATAGTACACATGATAGAAAAATTGATAAAAGATACAATTACTTTGGTTTTCCAATAGAAATTGGTACCCATTGGTTTCATTCTAAAAAGAAGCGGTTTAGCGTTTTATACGGTTTAATTCCCATTGGAAAACCTACAGGATTTGGAAGGTCTTTTGGTATTAAACTGCATGCAAATATTGCTAAAAAAAGCTACGTCGGTTTGGGATTAAATTTCGGTTTAGGTTGGCATAAAAAATATAAATGATGAAATATATAGTATTTACAGCTTTACTTTTGATGCGTTTATCATCAATAAACGCCCAAGAAAAAACCAATATATTAAGAACACCTCCTTATCTTCAAAAAGGAGACACCGTTGCTATTGTAGCTCCTGCTGGCATCTTAAAAAACAGAGAGGAAACCATTTTAAAGGCAAAGGAATTAGCTGAGAGTTGGGGTTTATATGTGGTTTTAGGGAATAACTTATTCAATCAAAACAACCATTTTGCTGGCACAGATGCTGAAAGGGCTGCTGATTTTCAGGAGGCTTTGGATAACATAAGCATCAAAGCGATATGGGCGGCAAGAGGAGGTTATGGCTCTGTTAGAATTTTAAAGAGCTTAGATTTTAGCAAGTTTAGCGAACACCCAAAATGGATTGTTGGATATTCTGACATTACCGCAGTGCACAATCACGTACATAGTTTGGGTGTAGAAACGTTGCATGCAATGATGCCAACCAACCTCGAAGAAGCACCAGAAGAGCTTATAGAGACCATTGCAAGTTTTAAAAAAGCGTTGTTTGGGGAAGCACTTTCTTACACCGTTTCCTCTTCAAAAGACAACAGAGTTATCTCTTCAGAAATAATAAATGGACCATTAGTAGGAGGAAACCTTGCGATTCTAGCTTCAATGTTAGGTTCAGAAAGCCAGTTAAATACAGCGGATAAAATTTTATTTATTGAAGAAATTGGCGAATATAAATATGCTATAGATAGAATGTTGCAAAGCTTAAAAAGAGCGGGTTATTTTACAAAAGTAAAAGCGGTAATTGTAGGAGACATGTCATCTATTAAAAAGAATTCTACCGAATGGGGAAGTTCTATAGAACAATTAATTTTAGAGGTGGTACCACCTCATATTCCTGTTCTGTTTGATTTTCCTGCAGGGCATGAAGCAGACAATAGGGCCTTGGTTTTTGGGAGGAGCGTCCAGTTAGAGGTATTCAGTACGCATTATTTAGTTGTTTTTAAAGATTAGATTAGAGTTCTAATTTTAAAGATTGTAGCCTTAAGAGGGTTGTGTAATTTTGAAACAAGTAAAATTTTTAGTGGATGTAGCTAACCGAGAACTAAGAACTAAGAACTGAAAATTGAACTATGGCAGAGCACAACGAATTAGGTAAAAAAGGAGAAAAATTAGCGGTTGATTTTTTAATTAAAAATGACTATAAAATCCTTGAAAAAAATTACTGCTACCTAAAAGCAGAGGTAGACATTATTGCTCAAAAAGGAAACATTTTAGCTGTGGTTGAAGTAAAAACACGAAGCTCAGATTATTTTGGAAACCCACAAGATTTCGTAAGTCCTAAAAAGATAAAACTACTACTTTCCGCCATAGATTATTATGTAACTGAAAAAGATATCGATGTAGAAGTCCGTTTTGATATTATTGCGATTATCCATAAAAATGATACCACAAAGATTACCCATTTAGAGGATGCTTTTTTACATTTTTTATAAACTACAACTTTTCTATTAAGATCTTTAACTCTTCTAAAGGGATTGGTTTTGCAATAATTCTTTTATCAGCATCGAGAATAAAATAATTGGGTGTAGCATTTATATTATAGGTTCTGGCAACCGTGTTTCTCCATTTATTTAAACCTAATACATGGTGCCAATTAGGTAGCGAAACTTTCATACTATTCCAACCTAAATCGTTTATTTCCATAGAAAACGCCACTACTTTGATGTCTTTTTTACCTTGTAAAAATGCATGTAATTCAGGAATTTCTTTCAGACAATGAGAGCATTCTGTACTCCAGAAAACCAATACGTAGTTTTTCGCATCATTTAAGGTAGAGAGCTGGAAGTCTTTCCCATTCTCTTTCCAAGAAAAATCAGGAGCTATTCTACCAATTGCGGTTGCTAATAATTTTATTTTTTCACTCTTAAATTCAGTATTCTGTAAAGACGCTGGTAGTGCATCATAATAGTTTTCAAAAAGAAAATCTATCATTCTTAAGTTGTTATTCTCTTCAAATTTTTCAATTAAAAATTCTATTACATTTTTTTTAAAAACGGAATCTTCAATCTTGGAGAAAACAGTTTCTACAGCGCTTTTATAAAGTGTTTGTTGGGTTGTTGCGTCTTCTGAATAGTTGAGGTAAAATATGTAATCTGTAACTCTATCCAATAAAAAAGAAGAGTTGATAAGGGCTTGATTTGAAAAGTCTATCGGTTCAAAAAAAGTATTTAGAATAGCAGACATGTATTCTTTTACATTGGTTTTAATTTCTGGCGAATTTACTCTAAAACCAGCCTTAACAAAAGGGTAGACATACAGTTGTTGTGTGCTTTCTAGGTACGCTTGTTGCGCACTATTTATTTTGATAAGTGCCGTTTTATAGCTTTTTTTTAAATCTAATTCAGGGTTTCTGATTGCTGTAACTTGCAAGGAGTCTAATTTTTGTTGCTGTGCAAAAATATCTTTTAAGTAGTTTTTATAGATTATATTTTCTTTTGATTCTGAGAATAATATGGTTTGTTCTGGGTAATCTGGGTGAAAAGTAAAACTCACGTTTTCTTTATTAAAAATAAAATCTACAAAGCTTGTTCCGTGTGTTCTATAACTAATTCTGTAGGAACTTACTTTTGCAGTTGCGGGTAATTCAAAATTAAAAGTCCCAATAGCTTGTGTTTTTCCTTCAATAAAAAGAGTATCTTTTTTCATAGTTGTATTCTGAACAAATTTCTGTTTAGAACCCTCAATTCTATATAAAACTACCCAATCTGTGTCTAAGCTGTGGGTTAATGTTCCGTTTATAGAAAATTGAGCTTGCGCAAATGAAGATATTAAGAGAATTAGTAGGGCTATTTTTTTCATTTTTTATATTGATTTAGTTTTTAGAAATACTCTTTTCTAGAAGCATACCAAAAATACTATTTCTTCTTCAAATGTGGTATATTGTAGCCAAAGAAACAGTATAATGTATTTTTCTAACAAAATAATTTGGATAACTGGTGCCTCTTCAGGAATAGGAAAAGCACTGGCAATAGCGCTTTCTAAGCAGCAGTGTAAACTTATTTTATCCTCTAGAAATATAGCTTCTTTAGAGTTGGTAAAAGTGGCATGTGAACATCCGCAGGAAATAACAATTATCGCCTTAGATTTAGAAAATTTTGCAAGCTTGGAATTAAAAGCACAAGCAGCCCTAAAAGCTTTTGGTAAAATTGATATTTTGATACATAACGGTGGTGTTAGTCAGCGCTCTTTAGTTATCGATACTCATATTGATGTAGACAAGCGCATTATGGATGTTAATTATTTAGGAACCATTGCCTTAACCAAAGCCATTTTACCCCACTTTATACAAAGAAAAGCAGGTCAGTTTGTGGTAACTACTAGTATTGTTGGTAAAATAGGAACCCCTTTGCGTTCTAGTTATGCCGCAAGTAAACATGCTTTACATGGTTTTTTTGACAGTCTTCGGGCAGAAAATTATCAAAACAATATTGCTGTCACTTTAGTCTGCCCCGGCTTTATAAACACCAATATTTCTAAAAATGCATTAACGGGTAACGGTACCCCGCAAGGAAAGATGGATACAGCAACGGGTGAAGGAATGTCTGCAGCACGTTGTGCTAAATTAATGCTAAAGGCTATAAAAAATAAAAAAGAAGAAGTTTACATTGCTGGTGCAAAAGAAAAATTAGGAGTGCACGTAAAACGCTTTTTCCCTAGGTTTTTTTCGATTTTAATTCGGAAAATGCGTGTTACTTAATCTTCAAAATACTTTAAAGCGTCAAAGTAATTAAGAATAGCTTCTTTCATTAAAACGGTCTGTTCACCGGGTTTTAAACTTGGTAATTCTGTAACAATATTGTAATGTGGCCAACTATCATCGTCATAAGAATCGAATTCATAATAGCCATAAGGCTCTAGCAATTTGCAAATAGCAATGTGCATTAAATTTACTTTTTCATCTTTTTTAAAATCGATACTTCCTTTACCTAACTCTTGAACACCTATTAAATAGATAATTCCATCCATATTTAACTCATCTCCATCGGCAAATTGATTCGTTAGTTTTGTAACCAACAAATCCCATTTTTCTTTTAAGTTTACTACTTTTTGCATGCTATTTAGTTTTAATAGGGCCAAAGATACAATGTCCATTTTTAAATATTAAAAAAAAGATGTAGGTTTGAGAAAATTTATGGAATGAACATTTTTGATATTGTGATTGCAGTCTTTTTAATCTTTGGTTTTGTAAGAGGTGTAATGAAAGGACTCTTTGTTGAAGTTGCCTCTTTAGCAGCCTTAATTATTGGAGTATATGGTGCAATCCATTTTTCATATTTTTTGGGAGACTTTCTAAAAGAAGCTGTCTCCTGGAGTGAAGAATACATTTCTTTAGCGGCATTTGCAGGAACTTTTATTGTAATTATAATTGTGATTTCTTTGCTGGGAAAAATGCTTACCAAATTAGCAGATTTAGCCTCTTTGGGCATTATAAATAAAATATTTGGTGGTGTTTTTGGTTTTTTAAAAATAGGCTTAATTTTAAGTATTGTTTTTATTTTCTTCGGAAGAATGAATGCTACAATTCCGTTTATAAAAAAAGAAACTTTAGATAAATCAATATTATATGCACCTATAAAAAAGATTGCGCCAACATTATTTCCTTCAATTATAAAAGATGGCGATCAGGTTGTACTACCAGATTTAAACATCTAATTTAGTACTGCTTGAAGCTAGAATTATCTTACAAAAAGTTACTTCTATTTTTATAAGATTAGCAGATAGTAGCCGCTAAAATTAAAGCATAAAAAAACCGAGATGAAAATCTCGGTTTTTTTTGTATTATAACATTGTTACTTTTCCACTACTTATATGGTAGACTCCGCCAACAATTTTAATTTCTCCCATAGCTTCCATTTCTTTTAGAATCGGACTTTTTTCTCTAATTCTTTGTATGGTTAATAGTACGTTGTTTTCAATTGTTTTGTCAACAAATGCCCTATTTGAAGAGTTGTGCTCTCCTGTAATTTCTTCTTCAGATTTTTTAACAGCTGGCTGTATGTTATTTAACATGGCTGTAATGTTACCCAATTCTACGTGGTCGCAAGCAGCCTTAATTGCTCCGCAACCTTCATGTCCTAAAACTAAAACCAATTTACTTCCTGCAACTTTACAAGAATACTCCATACTTCCTAAAATATCGGTATTTTCAAAGTTACCTGCAACTCTTGCAACAAAAATATCACCGATAGTTTGGTCGAAAATAGACTCTACAGGGACTCTAGAGTCTATACATGAAAGTACAACTGCTTTTGGGTGCTGCCCATCTGTAGTTTGCGCAATTAATGCCTTGTGGTCTACTGTGTGTGCCTCGTCTTTTATGAAACGAGAATTTCCATCAATAAAATCTTGTAAAACAAGCATTGGTGTTAGTGCATCTTGTTCGTCTTTTGTGATTGCTTTATTTCTATGTGGCATAATTTTTAATTTTAAGATTCGTCTGTTATATTTTCTTTTATCCATTGAACACAAGAATCAAAACCTTTAAAAATGTGTTCTTTTGGTATAAAATCTGGAATGATATCAATTCTTTCCATCATATATCTCGGTTGCTGTAATAAGTTCACAAACAACACTTCGATATTTTTTTTCTTTAAATCTTGCAGCATGTCTTCCATCGCATACAAACCAGATTGGTCCATATATTGCATTCTACCTAAACGCATAATTACGGTTTTTGCAGATTCAGGAATTTGTTGCGAGAGCGCTTGAAAATCGCTTGTAGATCCAAAAAATAAAGGTCCTTTAATGTGTTTAATAAACACTTTTTCTTTTAAGTTTTCTGGAAAACCAATTTCGTCTAACCAAGATTCTTCTTTTAATGACTTTACATTGGATCTTTCCGCAGTTAAATCGCCAATTTTTTTCATAAACATTAAAGATGCAATGATCAAACCAATACCAACCGCATAGACTAAGTTCCAGAAAGTAGAAAGTAGTAAAACTACCATCATAATTAACACTTCAGAACTTAATTTAAAGGGTCCAATTTTCATGTCTCTTGGTAAATGTGGTATTGCTTTTAATCCTTTATAATCCATTACACCAATACCAACCGTAATTAAAATACCAGCTAAAACTCCTGCTGGAATTTTAGAGGCAATGGGGCCTAAACCTAACATTACCAATAGCAACATAACACCGGCAATCATTCCAGAAAGTTTTGTCTTACCACCCGCATTTATATTTACAACGGTTCTGATGGTTGCTCCTGCACCAGGAATACCTCCAAATAAAGCAGCAATACTATTTCCAATTCCTTGCCCAATCAACTCTTTGTTCGGCTTGTGTTTGGTCTTCGTCATATTGTCTGCAACCACACTTGTTAATAAAGAATCTATTGCACCTAAAAGGGCTAAAGTTAATGCCGTAAAAATATAAGGAGTAATACTAGCCAAGCTAAAGCCGGTAAAAATTTCCCATTTAGGAACGGGTATTCCACTAGGAATTTCTTGAATAGTTCTATAATCTAACCCAAAGCCAACCGCAATACTAGACATTACAATTAACGCGACTAACGTGCTTGGTATTTTTGTGGTAATCCGTTTAAAACCGTAAATGATAAAAATAGTTCCTAAAGCCAATACAAACTCTAACCAATTAATTTTTTGAAGAGCTCTTGGAAACGCTTTAATTGCGCCCAAAGCACCAGCGGTTTCTTTCGCAGCTAAAGTTTCTGACTCCTTTAGAATATCTGCAGCTGAAATTTTATCGGCTCTATTAATGGTTTCTTCAAAATTCTCTAAAACTAAAATCTTTTCACCCGCTTCTTCTTTTAAGATGTTTTTGAGAATTACTTCTTGGGCTTCCGCTTTAAATGTTTCAACAAATACCACATCTTCTTTAGGATAATAGCCAACGGAAGGCAATACTTGTGTTAATAATATGATTAAACCAATGGCCGTCATAAAACCAGAAACAACAGGATACGGAATATATCTAATGTATTTTCCTAAGCCAATAACTCCTAAAATAATTTGAAACAACCCTGCTAAAATAAAAACAGTTAGAATGGCTGGTAAAGCTTTTGTAACATCGCCATCATTTGCAGCAACAATGCCCGCAACGACAAACATACTTACAGCTGTCATTGGTGCTGTTGGTCCAGAAATTTGCGTGCTTGTTCCGCCAAATAATGCTGCAAAAAAACTAATAAATATGGCTCCATAAAGTCCTGCACTTGGCCCTAGCCCAGAAGATACCCCGAAAGCTAACGCTAGAGGCAACGCAACAATACCCGCTGTTATACCACCAAAAAGATCACCTTTTATATTTGAAAATAGTTTAATCATTCTTGTTTTTGAGTTTTTTTAATTTAAAATCCAAGATACTCATTCTATTTCGATTAGACTCTTTTTGAATATGGATTATTATAGTATAACCCCCTAATTCGTCAGCATAAGTGAACAATTTATATGGTTTGCTAAATTGCCTATTTTGTTTTTCTCTCTAGGTACAAATAATAGTTGTATCTTGTTTTTAACCAAGTAGTTATCTATATTTCTAAGCGCATTATTTCCCTCTTCAAATATATATTCTATTATTTTTTCAGGATTATCTACTTCATTTTTAAGCCCGGTGTTATTATGTATTTGAAAAGATTTTAGGGGTTTTAAAGCAAAGGAAACGAGTGTTTTTTTGAATGGATTTTTAGGTAAATTTTTATTTTCATTTAAGAGTCCTAAAGATAATTCTGAGTCTGCTTTTACCGTAATTTTATCTGATGTAATCATTATTGTACCAGCAAACTCTTTCAATACAAAGTCGATAATATTGTCTCCTAAAAAAGAAAATATTTTAGATTTCTGTTTTCCTAGAACAATAATATTGGGTTTCGATGCTTTTATCTGTTTGCTAATTTCATCTTTTAAATTACCAAAAGAAATTTTATGTGAGATTCTTATTTTTTCATCATTAGAAAGTCCGGAAATCATGCTTTTAATTTGATTTTCTGTCTCTAAAAACTTTTTATTAATAGCTCTCATTGCAGAAAGCTGGCTATCATTTTCTACAATATCAGTAGGTTTTTTCACACAAAAAAGAATTACTTCTCCAGCGACAATTTTCGCTAAGTTTAGGGCGTTTGTTAAGATTCCTTTTGTAGAAGAATCGATGTCTGAAAGGACTAATATTTTGTTTTTCATAAGTGTTTTTTAGGCAGATTTTTTAGGGCGTAAATTAAAAAACTCAATATAACTTGGAGGATTTTTGATAACACCTCTTTCTGAAATTAATTGAATATCGATAGCTCGTTCTTTTGCCTTTAGTGCAAAGTCTTGCAAAATTTCGATAATGTCATAATCTAAAAATCGTGTTTTACGAACATCAATTTCTAAAAACGTGTCTCTTGGTAAACTATCTAATTCTTTCAAAATGGCGCCTTTGTTAAAGAAAGTTACTTCTTCTGCGAGCGTCATTTTAATTCGGTGTTTTCCGTTACTCTTGTCTTCAATGTGCAAGAAATGAGAGTTTTGAAAACTCTTAATTAAGATGACTATAACACCAACTACTAGGCCTAAACCAATACCAATTAATAAGTCTGTAAAAATAATACCAACAACAGTGACGGTAAAAGGAATCCATTGTTTCCATCCTAATTGAACCATTTCTTTGAATACTGCAGGTTTTGCTAACTTATATCCAACAACCAGTAAAATAGCAGCCAAGACAGAAAGGGGAATTTTATTTAATAATGTAGGAATTAAAATAACAGAAATTAGTAATAATAATCCATGAATAATAGCGACCAATTTAGTTCTACCACCAGATTGAATGTTTGCAGAGCTTCGAACAATTACTTGTGTAATTGGCAATCCACCAATTAAACCAGAAATAATATTTCCAGTTCCTTGTGCTAACAATTCTTTGTTTGTTGGCGTTACATTTTTATGCGGGTCTAGTTTATCTGTCGCTTCTACACACAATAATGTTTCTAAACTAGCAACCAAGGCAATGGTAAAACCGGTAACCCATACTTGAGGATTCGCGAGTGCATTAAAATTAGGGAAACTAAACTGACCTAAAAATGAATTGAAACTGTCGGGTACAGGCACACTTACCATGTTGCTAGCACTTATGCCGTATTTAGAGCTGTCGTTTGTAACAAAATAATAAACAATACCGATGACTACAGCCACTAAAGGACCTTGAATAATTTGAAATAATTTTCCTTTTTTAGATAAGACGTTGCTCCAGAGAATTAAAATACCCAATCCAATAAAACCAACTATAGTGGCACCTAAGCTAATATTTTCAGTAGTCTTTAAAATTCCTGAAAAGGTGTTTTGGCCGTCTGCTTGAAAGAAAGAAAAATCACCTTCAGGACTTGCATTGTATCCGAAAAAGTGTGGAATTTGTTTTAGGATGATAATAATACCAATACCGGTTAACATTCCTTTAATTACTGAGGAAGGAAAGTAATAGCCAATAATTCCTGCTTTTAAAAAACCAAAAATTAATTGAATAATTCCTCCTAAAACCACCGCAACTAAAAAGTTTTCGTACCCTCCTAAGGTACCAATAGCGGTTAATACGATTGCCGCTAAACCGGCAGCAGGTCCGCTCACTCCTATTTTAGAGCCACTTAATCCGCCAACTACAATGCCTCCAATAATACCTGCAATTAAGCCAGAAAAGAGCGGTGCTCCACTTGCCAACGCAATACCTAAACATAAGGGTAATGCTACAAAGAATACTACCACACTTGCGGGTAGATCGTTTTTAATGTGTTTAAACATATGTAAATAGTTTGAACCCCAAGTCTAAACTACTTGGCGTTTTGTTTTAATAAATAAAAATTAATTGTCTTGTACTAATTAGAACTTACAGTACAAATTTTGGCGGTGGAGTTGTTACCTTTGGTGTTTGAGAAACGTAGTTTTTCGAGAGAAAACGTACGTTTTTAATAATTTGAATATGACTAGATAGAAAAGAAGCTGCAAAAGTAGAAGGATAAATTTTTAATTTTGAATCTACTTTAGATTCTTCCTTGCCTTTATTCTCTTCTTCTTCCTCATTCATGTCGAAAAAAAAGGCAATGTCTTTTGAAGCATCTGTTAAGGTAATAACAGTTGGTGCTACCAAAAGGCTCACGAATAATATTGAGAAAAAAATTGCAATTTTTACGTTCACTTAGGGTCTTTTTTTGAGAGGCACACAAAAATAAGAAACTTTTTTATTTTTTGTTAAGTAATAATTAAAAGTTTTTCAACAGTTTTATTTCATCAGCAATAATCCAACCTTCCTTGCCATCTGCAATTTTTATTTTTTTCCAATTGTCAAGGGTATCTAGTACTACTACTTTTGTACCCTCATGAAGTGTAAAAATTGCTTCTGCATTTAATGTGGGTGCGTTTCTAACGGTTGTTTTTTTTGCAAAGACAATGGCTTCTTTTTTATTTTTAGTTTGTTTGTATTGGTTGTAAGTAATGAAAATGCTGAAAATAAAAATAATAAAACTAAGCATACTTGTTGTAAAGTAAATTCTTTTTTTAGTTGGAGAATAGGAAAAGTAAAACAGTAAAAAGAAGAGCGCAGTTAAGAAAGAAAATAGAACTACAATCATTGCCCATTCATTATAGGATAGTTTCTGAAGGTAAGTATCGTTAAATTTCTGAAAAATAGTTTTAGGTACTTCCTCTATATTGTCTAAAGCCAGTCGTTTTGCAAATATGAGGTTGTTTGTTGCATCGGTATTTAAAGGGTTTAATTTTAGCGCTTTTTCATAATAAAAAATAGTGGGACCAACCTTATTTAACTTGTAATATGCATTGCCTAAGTTTAGGTATAATTCTGATGAAACTACATCTTGAGCTTCAATTTCTTTATACTTTTTTATAGCTTCTTCAAACGCACCATTTCTGTACAACTCATTTCCAGAGACAAATAAGCTGTCTGTATTTTGAGCAATTAACACATTGGAAATCAGTATTAAAAATAAAAATATATTTTTCATTTGAATGAAATTTATAGAAGATCTCTTTAAAAATGTCATATTATAACTGTTTATCTAATTGAACAATCACCGCTTTTGCACGTTCAAATTCCTCTTTCATTTGAGTTGCTGTAAAAGGGGTGTAACGGGCAAAATCAGAATTTTTTAATACTTCAATAAATTGATGAATTGTTGTTGGTGCTATTTTTTTGTCTTCTAATATTTCAGTAATTCTTTCTTTACTTATTTCCGAAGTTTCAATGCCTAATTTTGCTTTTAGGTAGTTGTGTAAAGCACGCTCTAAAGCTTCATAAAAAGCTTCTTTTTTACCCAGTTGTTTTTGAGCTTTAGAAAGATATTTTTTAGCCAACCTTTCGGCTTTTCTCGTTTTATTACCAACAGTATCATTACTTCGTTTTTTGTGTTGTTTGCCAATATAAATTCCTATTGGAATGGCAGTCATTGGCAATAAAAATAAAATATAAAAGAGATTCGATTTAAAGAAGTCTGCTTTTTTAGTAGCTATAAAACTGGTTTCGGTTGCAATATATCTAAAGTCTTTACCTGTGCTAACTATTGCTTGTTTTCTTAAAGAAGTGGTGTCTAGAACAACTAATTCTTTCCCCTCTTTCACATCTACAAAGAAATCTTCTGTGGCAATGGTATTGTATTTTTTTTCTTGGGGATTAAAGTAGGAGAAAGAAATACTTGGT
This sequence comes from Arenicella sp., assembly GCA_047614925.1. Classification (GTDB taxonomy): domain Bacteria; phylum Bacteroidota; class Bacteroidia; order Flavobacteriales; family Flavobacteriaceae; genus Polaribacter. Next base: position 71,363 of record JBLHIE010000001.1, on the reverse strand, counting down.
ATTTTGTATTTTCCTTTAAATAAAGGAACAACTGTGTACGTGTCTGTTACATTTCCAGAAATACCATTTGCATTTATTAGCACCCGTTCTTTTCTTTCTGGTTGATACATTTCTAATTCTGCAGGTGTTTCTACAGCTGGCAATTTAAATAAATTCAGGTTTCCTTTTCCATAAATTCTCACCTCTAAAGAGCTTGTTTCATTTGCTTTTAAAACACCTTTGCTTAAGGAAACATTAAAATTAAAGTCTCCAACAGCACCTGTAAAGTTTGCGGGTTTTCCTTCTAAAGGAAGACCTTTTGGATGAATTATTTTCTTAGTGGATGCAAATTCTCTTCTAACGTTTTTTGTAATGGCGTTTCCAAAAAAATCTGCACGTCCAGAGGGTACTCCAATTACAATATCCATTTTCATAGGATCTATAGAAAGTTTTCCTGTTTTTGTAGGAATTAGAAGTGCTTTTTGAAGCACAATATATCGGTAGTCTTCACCATTGTATTTTCCCATTTTTACAGGAAAACCATTTATTTTTATATCTTGATTCCAGAAGCCATTATACTTTGGTGCTTCTGTAACAGAAGTGTCATAAACACTTACATTTTCGCTTACATACAATCTGTATTCTACATAAATACCTTCACCCACGTAAGGGCTAGATTTAGATATTTCCGCAACTAAATGAATATTTTGTTGGGCAATATAATTAGGGTCATTTGGGTTTTGAGGAATTTCTACAGCATTTAAAACAATTATTTTAACAGGTTCAGATTTTATGAGTTTCCCACCAATTTTTATAGACGCACTGGCAATCGTAAATTCTCCTTTTCTTATGGGTTGAATAATGTACGTGTAAGATTGCGAAAAACTTACTTTTCCGTTAATCCAAGATTGACTAACAGATTGACTTGGCCCGCCTACAACTCTAAAATTATTAAAATTTGGTGGAGAGAAATTATCTCCTCCTTGTTTGTCGATAGAAAACTCTATACGCAAACGTTGGTTTACGCCTAACTTGTTTTTACTTACGCTTGTTTTTAAGGTTGCTTCTTGCGCAATCGTAGAAAGTGATAGTAAAAATAGAAATATGAAGATTAATTTACTTTTCATTTATTTAAAAATAGGCTACCTTAAGCAATGAGGCTTTTAACTAATACAACAAGAAAAAGATTACCAATCTTTTTCTTGTTTTGTTTTTTCTCCTTTTGCTTTTTTAGCATTCATTTTTTTCTGGGTTTTTTTCTCCTCATTACTTAAACTTTCTAATAGTTGCTTTACTTGTTGAGGCGTCATTTTACCGGGTTGAGGTTTCGGCTTTTGTGGTTCTTTCTTTTTGTCTTTTTTTGGATCTTGCTTTTTATCCTTGTCTTTATCGCCTTCACCGTCTTTATCGTCGTCCTTTTTATCTTTGTCTTTTTGGTCTTTTTTATCCTTATCGTCTTTATTTTTTTTGTCTTTCTTATCCTTATCCTTATCCTTATCTTTGTCGTCTTTATTATCTTGTTTTTCTTTGTCTAATAATTTCTGAGCAACCGCTAAATTATAGCGAGTTTCATCATCAGTAGGGTTGTTTCTTAAGGCGTTTTTAAAAGCGTCTACAGCACCTTGGTAGTTTTTAGACTCCATATTTGCATTTCCTATATTATGAAACGCTTCTGCTCTTGTAAATTTGTCTGTAGCTGTTTTTGCTGTTAATTCATATTGTGGTATGGCTTCTTTGTAGTTTTTATTTTTATACAAGGCATTTCCTAAATTGTAGGTTGCTTTGTCATAATTAGAATTGCTTCCTAATGCTTTTTGATACGATACAGAAGCGTCTGTAAATTGTTCTTTTTGATACAGCTCATTTCCTTGGCGTAACATTTTTCTTGCCGTTCTTTGCTGTGCAATAGTGTCTGTTTGCGCTGCTATTTCTTTGGCTGAAAAGAGTATTAAGAAAATGATAAATAAGTATTTTAATTGCGTCATTTTATTTTTTTATTTTCTCTTCATTAAATAAATTAGCTCTTCTTAACCATTTTGTTTTCTTTTCAAATAAGAAAACATCAGCAATTAAAAAGAATAACCCAAATGCTAAAAACCATTGAAATTGATCTTTGTAGTCAGAAAACTGTTTGGTTTCAAATTCGCTTTTTTCTGCATTTGCAATAATTTCTGCAATTTCGCTTACAGGATTTTCAGTAATATTTCCATCAATATATTTTCCGTCAGAAGCATCTGCAATTCCCTGTAAAACTTTAGGCACCCTTTTTGTAATGACAGTTTCCCCTTTATTATCTTTCTTATAACCAATCACTGCACCATTTAAACGCATAGGAATTGGGCCACCTCTTTCTGTTCCAACGCCTACTGTATAAATTTTCACCCCTTCGTTTGCTAAATTTTGTGCCACCTGTTTTGTTTCTTCTTGATGATCTTCACCATCTGAAATAACAATTAAAAAACGATTGGTTTGCTCATCATTATTGTAATAGGTTTTTGCCAATTCTAATGCTTCATTAATCGCAGTTCCTTGGCTAGAAACCATATCTGGATTTGCGTTTTGCAAGAACATATTTGCGGCAGCATGATCTGTAGTTATTGGTAATAATGGGTATGAATTTCCTGCATAAATAATAATACCTACTCTATCCGAACCTAACCTATCAATTGTTTTAGAAATAATTTGTTTTGCTTTTTCCAATCTGTTGGGTGCAATATCTTCTGCCAACATACTTTTAGAAACATCTAATGCGAAAACTACATCTACACCTTCTCTTTTTATTGTTTTTAATTTGGTTCCCATTTTTGGGTTTGTCAAAGAAATAATTAAAAATGCAATACCCAAGAGTAGAAAAATTAATTTTATCGTCGTTTTAAAGGTGGATGCATTTGGCGCTAATTTTTCTAACAAGGCGCCATTAGAAAATTTACGTTGAGTTCTTTTTTTCCACCATAAAACCAACAAGAAAATAACAATTATTGCTGGAATAATTGTGAGTAGGTAAAAATAAATTGGTTCTTCTATTTTATACATCGTTTACTAATTGAAAGATTCAAAAATTTAATAATTAAAAGCGTCTTTTTTTTAAGTATTCACTTTTTTGAATACTAAATGAAACTCTTAAATAAGGTATTTCTTAAGACAAATTCTAACAATAAAAACCCTAATCCTAAGAGCACAAAAACTCTAAATTTCTCTTGATAATTGTAATATTTAAACTCTTCTATTTTTGTTTTTTCAAGCGCATCAATTTCATCATAAATTTCTTTTAAAGACTCGTTATCTGTTGCTCTAAAATATTTTCCTTCGGTTTCTAAAGCAATTTCTTGCAATAGCTTTTCGTCTATTTCTACCTGTTGTTTTCTAAAGTTTAGTTTTCCTGTTCTTGGATCTTTACTCCAAGGAAAATCTGCCATTCCGTTGGTTCCAATTCCTATGGTATATACTTTTATGTTCAATTCTTTTGCCAATTCTGTGGCCGTTCTAGGGTCTATATTACCGGAGTTATTTACACCATCTGTAAGTAAAATAATCACCTTACTTTTTGCTTTACTTTCTTTCAATCTATTGACGCCAGAACCTAAGCCCATTCCAATGGCAGTACCGCCGTCTAGTTGCCCCCACTTCAAATCAGAAATTGTACGTTTCACAATTCCTTTATCACTTGTAATGGGCGTTTGGGTAAAACTTTCGCCGGCATAGACTACAATACCAATTCTATCATTTGGTCTTCTGTCTACGAAGTTTACAGCCACTTTTTTAAGCGCCTCTAACCTGTTTGGTTTTAAATCTCTAGCCAACATACTTGCAGAAACATCAATTGCCATTACAATATCAATACCTCTATTTGTTTTTGTTTTCTTGCTTACGGAAACATTTCGAGGTCTTGCGAGCGCCACTATAATTGCAGCAAGTGCCAACAACCTTAACAAGTATAAAATTGGTTTTAGTTTTGACGAGATTGAACCAGTTTTAAAACCTTTTATACTTGGCATTGTTAATACTGCCATATCTTTTTTGCGCATAAAGAATTGCCAAATTGCCAATATTGGTATTAGTATGAGCAACCAGAGAAAGGCTGGATTGTGAAATTCGAAATTATTCCAATTCATCATTCTTTTCAATAATTCGTTTAGGTTTTAAGTTGCCGATAATGTATTCTGCATCTTTTCTATCATCTTCAATTTCTAGAGCCAAAGGTTTCGATTTTGCAAATTTCACCAAATCAGCTTCACGTAACAAATCTTTTAATCTATCAATTGTTTCTTTTGATGTTTCAATACTATCTGCACTTTTAAAGTCTTTAATCATTTCTAAAACTTCATCGGTAGTTTTTTCTAATGCAGGTACTTTTAGTTCTCGTTCTATATAACCACGAACAATTTCTGTCAACTCAGAATAATATTCTTTTACTTTATTGTTTTGCCACAAAAGTTTTTCGTCTAATTCTGTCAATCTTAAAATTGCCTCTTCATAAGGTGGCAAAGTTCTGTACGTTGGTGCATCTTCGGTTTCTTTCCTTTTTCTGACGATAAACCAATAGATCCAGAAACAAATAATTGCCAGAATTGCTAAAATGAGATAGATATAAACCTTAAAATCATCAAAAGTATAAGGTTCTTTTTTGATGGTTTTTATTGGAAACTTCTTCACTTTTGTTGTGTCAATAGCAATAGTAGCTACGTTTACTAAAAGAGAATCTGTTAAAAAAGCTTGGTTCTTTACAAAGATTTGTTGTTGCGGAATGTAGAATGCACCGCTGTCAAAACCCGTTAAGATATAGCGTCTAATGAGACTGTTCTTAATCGTGTCAATTCTTGTAGAATCAATAACTTCTAAACCTTTTAACTGTATTTTAGGAAGGATTACATTCTGAATTTCAGCTACAGAAATTTTTAATAGAAACTGTTCTCCAATTCTAATATTGGTGGTGTCAATTGTTGCTTCTACCATTGGTTTTTGTGCAAAACTTATGGCTGAAATGAACAGTAGTATGTAGAATAATTTTTTTTTCATTTTTAAGACTATCTTCCTTTGTGTTTAAAATAACCTAATAGTTTTTTTACGTAATTCTCATCAACTCTTGTATTCACACTTCCTGCGCCACTTCTTTTAAACATGTTGGTGTAATAGTCAGAGAGCCTTATTGCATTTGTCTTATAACTTGTTCGTACAGATTTTGACGCCGTATTAATCAGTTGTACATTGCCCGTTTCTGAATCTAGCATGGGCACCATTCCTAAATTAGGAATTTCTTCATCGTGTTTGTCATAAATTCGAATGCCTGTTAAGTCGTGTTTTTTTGCTGCAATTTTTAGCGTCTTTTCATAGTCATCATCCATAAAATCAGACAACATAAAAACAATTGCCCTTTTTTTCAGCACACTAGATAAAAATTTTAAAGCTGCTGCAATATTTGTCTTTTTACTTTTAGGCTTAAACTCTATTAATTCTCTTATGATTCTTAAAACGTGACTTTTCCCCTTTTTAGGAGGAATAAAAAGTTCTATGTCGTCAGAAAATAAAATTAAACCCACTTTATCATTGTTCTGAGTTGCAGAAAAAGCCAATGTTGCGGCTATCTCTGTAACGGTATCTTTTTTAAACTGTGTCGCTGTTCCAAACAATTCAGAGCCAGAAACATCTACTAAAAGCATCATGGTCAACTCTCGTTCTTCCTCAAACACTTTAATATAAGGCTCGTTATAACGCGCAGTAACATTCCAATCAATTGCCCGAACATCGTCACCAAATTGGTACTGTCTTACTTCAGAAAAAGTCATACCACGTCCTTTGAAAGAAGAATGGTATTCACCACCAAAAATATCATTAGACAATCGTTTTGTCTTAATTTCTATTTTCCGAACTTTTTTAAGTATTTCTTTTGTTTGCAACGTTTTATCGTTTAATTATTGAAGCGTGTATGTGTTTAAATTTCTGAAGGATACCTATTATTTTGAGGTAAACAATTTAATAATTACTCATTTTTTAAACTTTAAACTTTTAACTAAAAGTTAAAAGCAATTTATGGTACTTCAATTTCATTAATAATATCATTAATAATATCTACAGAAGTTATATTTTCAGCTTCCGCTTCATAGGTAATGCCAATTCTGTGACGCAGTACATCGTAAACAACCGCTCTTACATCTTCTGGAATTACATATCCTCTTCGTTTAATAAAGGCATAACATTTAGCCGCTTTAGCTAGATTGATGCTTCCACGAGGCGAGGCGCCAAAACTAATTAAATCTTTTAATTTTGATAAATTATATTTCTCTGGATATCGGGTTGCAAAAATAATGTCTAAAATGTATTTTTCAATTTTCTCGTCCATATAAACCTCATTCGCAACTTCTCTTGCTTTTAAGATTTGAGCTACAGAAACAACAGGATTTACTTGAGCAAAACTACCAGATAAATTCTGGCGCATAATAAGTTGTTCATCTTGTAATTTCGGATAATCAATAACTACCTTTAACATGAACCTGTCTACCTGTGCTTCTGGTAAAGGATAGGTTCCTTCTTGTTCTACCGGGTTTTGAGTTGCCATTACTAAGAAAGGTTCGTCTAGCTTAAAAGTAGTGTCTCCAATAGTAATTTGGCGTTCTTGCATTGCTTCTAACAAAGCAGATTGCACTTTTGCAGGTGCCCTGTTAATCTCATCAGCCAACACAAAATTAGCAAAAATGGGTCCTTTTTTAATCATGAAGTCATTTTCCTTCATGTTGTAAATCATGGTTCCAACAACATCTGCAGGGAGTAAATCTGGTGTAAACTGCACTCTACTAAAACTTGCTTGCACTGCTTTAGACAGTGTGTTAATTGCCAATGTTTTTGCCAATCCAGGAACTCCTTCTAGCAAAATATGACCATTTCCAATCAACCCGATTAACAAACTTTCTATCATTTGTTTTTGGCCAACAATTACTTTATTCATTTCTAAAGTAAGAATATCTATAAAGGCACTTTCCCTTTCAATTTTCTCGTTAATTGCTCTTACATCTACATCCATTATATATTGTATTAGGTGTTATTTTTTTATTGAAACAAAACTACAATTTTAACATATTTATTTTTGTTAAAAGTAGGTTAAAGATGATTGGTTATTTTTTGTTACTTTTAAAGAATTATTGAGGACTAAATTTTTTATGGAAAAGTTACCAGATAAGTTTTTGTGGAAGGCGTTAAAAGAAGGAGATCTAAATGCGTTTTCTGTGCTTTTTGAAAGCTATTACCCAGACTTGCATAGTTACGGATTAAAAATATCTAAAAACACGGCAGTTACAGAAGATACCTTACAAGATTTCTTTTTGTATGTTTTTGAACACAGAGAAAATTTAAGCGATTTAGATACTATTGCACCTTACCTTTTTACTTCTTACAAACGTTTTTTATTAAAGGTGATGAAGAAAAACGAAAAATTAACGCACACAGATTTTCCTGAGGATGCTTTTGTAGACCTTCAGTTTACGGCAGAAGAAGTAATGACCGAGCAAGAAACAACTGTTTTTAAAAATAAAAATTTGGCAGTTTTACTAAATAAATTACCAAGCAGGCAAAAGGAAGCTATTTATTTAAAATATTACAGTGGCTTAAAAGCGGCCGAGATATCAGAAATAATGGGTATTAATTATCAGAGTGTGGTAAATACTTTGCACAAGGCAATTAAAAGCCTAAAGCAAGAAATTTCTATTATTAAATTATTTAATTAAGCTTTAACATAAAATTAAGAGTATAAAAAATACAATAGAAGCTTATCTATATACAGACAATTTGGGATGATTAAGAAAGAATACAATACAATAAATGATTTTTTAGAAGATACTTCTTTTAAAAACTGGGCATTACAAAACAATGGTACAGATATAAATTTTTGGGAATTTTGGATTGCTAATAATCCTGATAAAAAGGAAATAGTGCACAAAGCAAAAGATCTTGTTTTAGGGGTTTCTTTTAACAAAAACCTTGTTAGCAAAGAAAAAGTAGCTCTTGAATGGAAGAAATTAGAAGCTAAAATTCAGATAAAAACAAAAGCACCAAAACCTAAAGTTAGATTTTTAAGGAAATTTAGTGCCGCAGCATCTGTTTTATTAATAATATCTCTAGGCTTTTACTTCTTAATTAGTAATGCTAAGATTACACACAAAACCAACTTTGGTGAAATTTTAAATATTAAACTACAAGATGGTAGTGATGTTACCCTGAACTCAAACTCTAGATTGTCTTACTATAAAAATGAAAGTAGAAAGGTTTGGTTATCTGGTGAAGCCTTTTTTCAAGTTGATAAGAAGGTAGTTACCAAGGCAAAATTTTGGGTAATTACAAAAGATTTGTCTGTAGAAGTGTACGGTACATCTTTTAATGTAAGTACAAAAAAGAAAAAAACAGCTGTTTTTTTAGAGGAAGGAAATATTTGGTTAAAGCTTAAAAATGGGGAAGATAAAAAAATGATTCCGGGCAATTATGTGTCATATTCAGCTGAAGAAAATAAAATTTTAGAGGATAAAAATATTTTTAATCCCGTTGCAAAAACAAGCTGGAAAGATGGTTCTTTATTATTTGAAAGCTTATCTTTGGAAAAAGCAATGGAAAAAATAAAAGAATCTTATGGTTATTCTATTGTTTTTAAAGATGATAATAGTAAAAACATATTGATAACGGGAGCGGTTCCTATTACCAATTTAGATATTTGTATAAGAGCTATCGAAAAGTCTGCAGGTGTTGTTATTATCAAAAAAGAAAAGAGCCTAGTAATTAGTAGAAAATAGGTGTAACTTGAGAAAACTAAATGACCTCAAAATTAGTATTCAAAAAACTGATCTTAATTGCTTTTTTAGCGTTTACTTTTCAAGCAGCGGTTGCTCAAGAACTGTCTAAAAACACTATTTCACTTGCAAGTTTATTGGATAAAATTAGTAATACGCATAAAATATTATTCACTTACAACGCAAATTTACTTTCAAATAAACAAATACAAGAAGCGGGTTTTGTAAACCTATCTCTAAAAGAATCTATCTCTTTACTTGAAAAACTCACTCCTTTTCTTTTTGATAATTTAGGAAATAACTATTTTGTTATTTACACAAAGAAAGAGGGAGTTCAAAAGAAATCTTTATCTAAAGGCACCACTTTTTTTACTAATGATGCTATTATGGATAGCACATTTAATAGAAGCATGGTAACTGTCAGGGGGGTTGTTTTAAGTTCAGACAACACACCTTTAAGCGGGGCAACTCTGCAAGAGAAAAGGTCTTTAGTAGGCATCACTACAAACAGTGATGGAACTTTTGAGTTTGAGGTTCAGAATAGAAATTCCATTACCGTTAGTTTTTTAGGGCATCGGTACAAGACACTAAAATTAAAACCAAATATATTTCATACTATTGTTTTGCTATCTGGCCAAGAGTTAGACGAGGTACAAGTAGTGGGTTCTCGAAATAAAAACAGAGTTGCCACTGATACACCGGGAGCTATCGATTTTATAGACATAGCGGAAACATCCTCGAAAAGTAGCCAAGTAGAGGTGAACCAGTTTTTACAATACGCAATACCTTCATTTAATGCCACCAAACAATCTGGCTCAGACGGTGCAGATCATATAGACCCTGCAACAATTAGGGGTTTAGGACCAGACCAAACATTGGTTTTAATTAATGGAAAAAGAAGGCACAAGGCATCTCTAATAAATTTATACGGTACTAGAGGAAGAGGAAATTCTGGAACAGATTTAAATGCAATTCCTATTTCAGCTATAAAAAGAATAGAGTTATTAAGAGACGGTGCCTCTGCACAATACGGTTCTGACGCCATTGCAGGTGTTTTAAATATTGTTTTAAAAAATACGGATAATGCTTTAGATATTACCTCAACTTTGGGTTTTAATAATGCAGATACCAATGCGGTTTTTCCTACAAAAGTAGACGGGTTTACCTATAAATTAGGGCTCAACTATGGTATGAAAGTAGTTAAAGGAGGTTTTGTTAATTTTTCTGTAGAAGCTTTATCAACAGATAAAACGTTAAGACCAGCAACTACTGCAAGAGATAAATACGGTCAAGCATCTGTTAAGAATGTAAGTTTTTTTTTAAACTCTGAAGTTCCTATTGATAGAAATACTAGGCTTTATATAAATGGGGGCATCAATTATAAAAATACAGAGGCATTTGCCTTTACAAGAAGAGCAGATACAGAAAGAAATGTTCTTGATATTTATCCAGGCGGATTTAATCCGTTAATTACATCAAATATTATCGATAATTCTGCATCCATTGGTTTGCTTACAAACTTTAAAGAGTGGAATGTAGACATCAATAATACCTTCGGGAGAAACAACTTTCACTACTTTATAAAGAATACTTTAAATGCTACTTTAGAAGAAAATAGTCCAACAGAGTTTGATGCAGGTGGCCATCAATTAATGCAAAACACCACCAGTATCGATTTCTCTAAATATTTCTTGGCAAAAACGTACGGTTTTAATATTGCTATGGGTTTAGAGTATAGGCTAGATACTTACAAAATATTTTCGGGTGAAGAGGCTTCTTATGGCTCTTATGATGTAAATGGAGACTTAGTAAACTCTAGGACACCTAATTCAGACTATCAAACCTATAATGGTATCGTTAGACCTGGGGGCTCTCAGGGGTTTCCGGGATATGCTCCAGAGAACGAGGTAGATAGAAATAGATCTAATTTTAGTATTTATTTAGATACAGAAATAGATTTTACAGAGAAATTTATGCTGGGTTCTGCTTTGCGTTTCGAATATTATAGCGATTTTGGAAGCACCTTAAATTACAAGCTTGCTTCTCGATATAAAATCACCCAAAAATTAAATTTAAGAAGTTCTTTTAGTACAGGTTTTAGAGCGCCATCTTTGGCACAGCGTTATTACAACTTAACGTTCACAAACTTTATAGGTAACAATGCATCAGAATCATTTTTAATAGCAAACAACAGTGCTATTGCAAGAAGATTTAATATTGACGAGTTGAAAGAAGAAAAAGCGAGAAATTTTAGCTTAGGTTTCACTGCAAAACTAAGCAAAACCTTTAATGTAGCAATAGATGCGTACTATGTATCTATAAAAGACCGGATTATTTTGAGTGGTAATTTTGATGCTTCAGATTTAGGAGTAGCAATAGACAATGTTCAGTTTTTTGCAAATGGTGTCAACACAGAAACTACTGGCGTAGATTTGGTTTTAAACTGGAACAAGAATATGGAAAATAGTCAACTTTCAATTGATCTTTCGGGTAATATCAATACAATGATTATTACCCATATTAAAAACAAAGATTTAGATGAAGAAACTTTTTTTGGTAAGAGAGACCAGCAGTATTTATTGGCCTCTGCGCCTAAAAGTAAATTTAACTTAGGATTAAACTATCGCTATAAAAAGCTACAAACTTCAGTGAATTTTACCAGGTTTAGTCGTGTAGAATTGGTAGACTGGCAGGTAAGTCAAGACCTAGCAAATTTTAATAATTCAGAAGCAGAGAGACTGGAAGCAGCTTCAGATGTATATGACCCCAAAATAACAACAGATGTACATTTTAGTTATTATTTAACTACAGCAGTTAATCTGCAGTTTGGCGCTAATAATTTATTAAACATTTATCCAACGAAGCAAAATAGTTTCACAGACAGTGGCGGTTTGTGGGATGCTACACAAATGGGAACAAACGGTTCTTTTTACTACACAAAATTGAATATAAAACTATAAATACGGCATACTTTGCTGCTTTCTTCCTTTTTTTTTGAAAATAATTAAATTTTATAGGGTATGCTTTTTACTTTCTTGTCTTATATAAGAAATAAGGCTTTGCATCTTTAAGGCTGCAGAGGTTATTTAAACATAATTACTAACAAATAATTTATTTATGAAACAAAGATTTTTTTTAAAAGCATTTACAATTGCTTTTATGTTTATGCTACCTCTAGGGTTAATGGCACAGACAATTAAAGGAAAAGTAACAGATACGTCTGGAAGTGCGTTGCCTTACATGAATGTTCTAGTAAAAGGAACTTCTACAGGAACAACAACTAGCGATTCTGGAGAATTTAGTTTAACAGTTAAAGGTTTGCCAGTTACTATAGTGGTTTCTTCTATCGGCTTTAAGACGAAAGAAGTTACAGTAACAAACAATTCTTTCTTAAATATTGCAATTGAAGAAGGAGATGAGTCTTTAGGAGAGATTATCATTACAGGTTCTAGAACAGCTCCTAGAAGTAGTACAGATAGCCCATTACCTATTGATGTTGTTGGTGTTAAAGAATTATTATCTACAGGTCAAACAACTTTTGACAAAGCGTTAGCTTTTAAAATTCCATCATTTAACACGGTTCAAACCCCGGTAAATGATGCGACTTCTTTATTAGATCCGTATGAAATTAGAAACATGGGACCAAGTAGAACTTTGGTATTAATTAATGGAAAACGTAAAAACGTTAGTGCATTGTTATATACGCAAGATTCTCCCGGTAGAGGTGAAACAGGTACAGATATTTCTGCAATACCAGTTGATGCAATTAAAAGCATCCAAGTATTAAGAGATGGTGCGTCTGCACAATACGGTTCTGACGCAATTGCAGGTGTAATAAACATTATCTTAAAGGATAATGTAAGCAGAGGTTCAGCAACATTAAGATCTGGCATTACTTCAGAAGGAGATGGTGAAATGTTTGGTATTAGTATTAACAATGGATCTTCTATTGGTGACGGTAAAGGATTTGTGAATTATACAGTCGACTTTTCTAAAGTAGGACTGGCTAACAGGCCAGGTACAGTAAGCGCAAAAGGTGAAGCTTTTGGAGGAACAGGTTTTGGAGCTGATTTAGCAGATGTTCAAGAATTTTTATCTAGAAAGCCAGATGCAGGAAACATTAACGGTTCTCCAGAGACAGTAGCTACTAAATTTTTAATTAATGGAGCTTATGATTTATCTGAAGAATCTACATTATATTTTAATGCAGCTTATGTATTTAAAAAAGTAAATTCTTATGCAAATTACAGAACTCCGTATTGGAAAGTAGCAACAGGAGACTTAGCTTATTTACAAGATTTATTTCCTTCAAATGAAAGAGGTGGGTTTGACGGTTATGTGCCAACTTTTGAAGGGGTTTTAAATGATTTTAACGCAACTTTAGGAATTAAGAGAACAGTAAATGACTGGAACGTAGATTCTAGTATTACTTTTGGTGGTAATGAGCAAACGTATAAAGTAAACAATTCTCATAATGCAAGTGAAAACTACAGAGCGCTTAGCCCTACAAGTTTTGATCCAGGAGGAACAGCTTTTAACCACATTGTAGGAAACTTAGATGTGTCTAGACTTCTTTCTGATAAAGTGAGTATTGGTATGGGAGCAGAGTTTAGAAATGAAAATTTCGAAATCATTGCAGGAAAACCTTCTTCTTATGAAGGTGGTGGTTCAGATTCTTTTTCAGGAAATGATCCAGTAAATTCAGGAATCTTTAACAGATATAACTTAGGTGGATATTTTAGTTTAGATTATGATGTATCTGATGCTTTTTTATTAAGTGGTACGGTACGTGGTGAAAACTATTCTGATTTTGGAAACACTTTTGTTTACAAATTTAGTTCTCGTTACAAGTTATCTGATAAATATACGCTTAGAGGTTCTGTTTCTTCAGGATTTAGAGCACCAAGTTTACACCAAATTTATACTGAAAAATCTCAGTATTCTTTTGCTGATGGTGGAGGAATTGATATTGTTGGTTTAGTAAATAATGTGTCACCTAGAGCAAGAGAGTTAGGAATTCCTAAACTTACGCCAGAAAAATCAACGAATATTACCGTTGGTTTTGGTGGAAAAATTACAAACAACATCAACTTTACGGTAGATTACTATAAAATTGACGTAGAAGATAGAGTTATCTATACAAACCAAATTGATGGGAACCAGTTTTTCTTGAATGGTTTTGATACTACTACTTCTGGAATTGATTTTGTATCAGGTATTTCAAATATTGAAATAGGAGCTGGTAAATTAGATTTAAACCTTTCTGGAAACTATACGATTGAAAATAAGGCAACAGAAGACATTCCTACAATTAATGTTGAAGGAACTGAATATGATGTATTAGATAGATCTAACTTAGCATTAATGTTTACTTCTAGACCAGAAACGAAATGGATTTTAGGTGCAAACTATGAAATCAATAAAGTTGGTTTATCTTTAAATAACACATACTTCGGAAAAACTACTTTCAAGCAAAAGTTTATGAGTTCTGACTTAAGAACTGAGTTTACGCCAAAAATTATTACAGATTTAGCAATAAACTATAAAGCTTCTGATAAATTAACAATTGCTTTTAATGTAAATAACTTATTGAATGTACTACCAGAATGGGCTTTCAAAGCAGAAAATGCTGCAGGACAAGCAATTATTGATGATACTTCTGTAATTTCAATTGCAAACGGTGGTTCAGGATTAACACAACTTGAAAATGAGGCAAACGCGATTACTTTTAATGGTCGTTATTCTCAAATGACATATGATGGTTCTCACTTTAGCCAATTAGGTACTATGTTTAATTTATCTTTAAATTACCAGTTTTAAAGAACAATTAGATTTGATTAATTGAAGAATGCTACTCGAAAGAGTAGCATTTTTTTATGACTAAAATGAAATTATAAAAAGGACACTTTGAAAGAACTGTAAAAAAGTAAATCCTATTTTATCTCTTTCGAGATAAGTTCAAAAGTATAATTCATTGAAAATAGATGAAATAAAAAAAGGTTTTAACAGTATATGTGTAAATTTTTAACAAAAAATTTACACAAACTAAATAATTAAAGTAATATTGTTTAATTCTAAAAATTAAAAATGATGAAACAAAAAAACTTAACAAAAATTTTAATGTTTTCTTTTTTATTTTTGTTGCCTTTAGCAATGCTGGCTCAAACAATAAATGGAAAAGTAACGGACAAGTCTGGTAGTACACTACCTTATATGAATGTTCTTGTAAAAGGAACAACAATAGGAACAACAACTAATGACACAGGTGAATTTAGCTTAACAGTTAAAGGTTTGCCTGCAACTTTAGTAGTGTCTGCTATGGGTTTTGAAACAAAAACTGTAAAAGTAACGAATAGTGATTTTATAACAATTGTTGTAAATGAAGACAATGTTTCTTTAGGAGAAATTGTTGTTATTGGTTCTAGAAACCCAAACAGGTCTGTGATAGATTCTCCAGTACCAATTGATATTGTTGATATTAAAGAATTAGCAGCATCGGCACCACAAGTTAATTTAAATCAAATTTTAAACTTTGTTGCACCTTCATTTACATCGAATACACAAACCATTTCAGATGGAACAGATCACGTAGATCCTGCTTCACTAAGAGGGTTAGGTCCAGACCAAGTATTGGTATTAATTAATGGTAAAAGAAGACATACTTCTTCATTAATAAATGTGAATGGTACTTTTGGTAGAGGTTCTGTAGGTACAGATTTAAATGCAATACCCGCAGCAGCTATTAAAAGATTAGAAGTATTAAGAGATGGTGCAGCAGCACAATATGGTTCTGATGCAATTGCAGGAGTTATAAACATCGTTTTAAATGAAACGGTAAATGAATTGTCTATCGCAGTAACTACAGGAGCTCATTTTAGTGAAAACTCTAATAGTCAAACAGGTGGTTCTGATGGTGAAACTACAAACGTTAGCGCAAGCTACGGTTTACCTTTAGGTGAAAATGGTGGTTTTATTACATTTTCTGGAGATTTTGATGTGCGTGAAGCATACAACAGAATGAAAGAATGGGAAGGCGGTATTTTTAACGGATATAACGCTATTGAAAGATTGGCAAATGCCAATAACGCTTTACATTCTTCAGAATTTTTATCATTGGCGAATGGAGTAGATGGTGCTACACTGTCAGGAGTAAACGGGATGCCAATTATAGACAACTTAAAAGGTTTTGCAAATGCAGCTGGTTATACTACAACTGTAGGAGATGGTTTTGCTGAATTACAAACGATCTTAGGAGCAGATGCAACCACTTCTGAATTAGCTGCAAGAGGGCAGAAAAGAACAGATTATAACATGAGAGTAGGACAGTCTAAAGTAAGAGGAGGTAGGTTTTTCGCCAACTTTAAATTGCCTTTAGATGACAACGGTACAGAAATCTATTCCTTCGCAGGAATGAGTTCAAGAAATGGAAACTCTGCTGGTTTTTACAGATTACCAAGTCAAAGTAGAACGTTTACACCTGCTTATAACAACGGTTTCTTGCCAGAAATTAATTCAACTATTTCAGATCAATCTTTAGCAGTTGGTATTAAAGGAAAAATTGGTGAGTGGAATGTAGATTTTTCTAACACCTATGGTAAAAATGCTTTTGATTATGTTATTGGTAATACCTATAACGCTTCTCAAGGAAATGCATCTCCAACAACTTTTGATGCTGGTGGATTCTCTTTTATGCAAAATACTACGAATTTAGATTTGTCTAAATTTTACGAAGATACTTTTGAAGGTTTTGGTGTTGCTTTTGGTGGGGAACACAGAATAGAAAACTATCAAATTATTTCTGGTGAGGAATCTTCGTATACACAATACCAAGCAGATGGTTTACCATTTACAGGTATTGAAGGGACTACACCATTAAAAGACTTTTTTGGAAATTCTAGACCAGGAGGTTCTCAAGTATTTCCAGGATTTGGTCCTAAAAATGAATTGGATAGAGCACGAAGTAGTGTTGCTGCTTATGTAGATTTAGATGCGAAGTTTTCTGAAGTGTTTTCAACTACTTTCGCAACGCGTTATGAAAACTATTCAGATTTTGGTACTACCTTAAATTTTAAGTTAGCTTCTATCTATAAAGTTTCAGACAACTTTAGAATTAGATCTTCTTTTAATACAGGTTTTAGAGCACCTTCTTTACACCAATTAAACTTTAACTCTACGTCTACCATTTTTCAAGACGGAGTTCCTGTAGAAGTAGGTACGTTTGCAAATGATAGTAAAGCGGCTAAATTATTAGGAATTCCTCAATTAAAAGAAGAAACGTCTACTAGTTTTTCTGCTGGTTTTACAGCAAAATTACCAGAAGCTAACTTAACTTTCACCGTAGATGGGTATGTAGTAAATATTGCTGATAGAGTTGTGTATACTGGTCAATTTAAAGGACCAGGTACAGGTTCTGAATTGGATGTATTATTAATTCAAGCAAATGCTTCTGCAGCATCTTTCTTTGCAAATGCAATAGATACGGAGTCTAAAGGAATTGATTTTGTAGTTTCACACAAAGCAAGATTTGGAGCAAACACAAGGTTAAAGACAGATTTATCAGGAACGTTTTCTCAAACAAGACAAGTAGGAGGTATTAACTCTTCTCAAATCTTAAAAGATGCAGGTTTAGTAGACACTTATTTTCCTGAAGATAGTAGAATCTTTTTAGAAGAAGCAGTGCCAAGAACCAAAATGAACTTAACCAATAGTCTAACTTCTGGAAAATTTAATATTTTCTTAAGAAATGTATACTTTGGTAAAGTCTCTGAAGCAACTAATTCTGTAGCAAATCAACAAATATTTGCTTCAAAAATTGTTACAGATTTATCTCTTGGGTACAAAGCTACAGAAGATTTAACATTTACAGTAGGAGCGAACAACTTATTAGATGTTGCGCCAGACAGAGCTATTGAAGCGAACCGTAGTAGTGGACGTTTTGATTGGTCTAGAAGATCTCAACAATTTGGTGTTGGTGGTCGTTTCTTATTCGCAAGAGTAAGTTTCATCCTAAAATAAATCAATTTATTTTATTATTTTATAAAAAAGCGGCTTTATGCCGCTTTTTTTATGCTTAAAAATTAGTATTTTTATACATGTGAAATGGGCAGTGCCATCTAATTACGGTCAATCAAAATATCTTATCGTTAAAACAATCTGCTACGCTTTTAATTAATGAAAAGGTAAAAGAATTAAGAATAAAAGGGAAAGAAATTAGTCATTTTTTCTTTGGTCAATCTCCTTTTCCAATTCATGCAAGTATTGTTACTGCGTTGAGAGAAAATGCCGAAAACAACCACTATTTACCAGTGGCAGGTTTGGAAGAGCTAAGAAAAGAAATCGTACTTTTTTTAAAAAAGCACCAAAAGATTAAAACAACAAAGGAGTCTGTTTTTATAGGACCCGGAAGTAAAGAGTTGTTGTATCAATCCATTTTAATTTTTGATGCCGTTTTTTTACTACCAAAAGGAAGTTGGGTTAGTTACATCCCTCAAATACAATCTAAAGGAGGTGCTTATCATATTTTAGAAACTAATTTTGAAAATGATTTTAAATTAACACCAGATAATTTGGATGCTTTTTTTGAGCACGAAGTTTCTAAAAAATAAACGGTTCTACTATTAAACTCACCAAACAACCCAACAGGAGCCGTTTACACAAAAGAAGAATACAAAGCATTAGCAATTACTTGTAGAAAACACAATATTGTCGTTTTTTCTGATGAAATCTATTCTCAAATTAACTTTTCTGAAAGGCATTCACCAAGTATTTCAGCACACTATCCTGAAAAAACAATTTTTTTTGGAGGTTTAAGTAAGGTGTTTTCTGCGGGCGGATACCGGTTAGGTTATATAATGTTATCCAATGAGATGCAAGGCTTTCAAAACGTCTATAAGTCGCTTTTTAGTGAAACCTTTAGTTGTGTTTCATCTCCCATTCAATTTGCTGCTATAAAAGCATTTGAATACAACACAGATTTGCAAAACTATGTGGCAACTACTGCAGCTATTTTAAAAAATATCTCAGCATTTATTTTCAAAGAACTTTCAGAAGTAGAGGTCGAATGCACAAAATCTGAAGGCGCATTTTACATGTTAATCGGATTTAACTTGCACAAAGCTGCTATTTTAAAATTAGGTATTTCCAGTAGTTTTGAGCTGGCCAATTACGTTTTAGAAAATTATAAGGTAGCCATGTTGCCAGGGGTAGATTTTGGCTTTGAGAAAACAGAGTTGTTTTTTAGAATTGCTTTTGTAGATTTCAACGGAGAAAGTGTAATGAAGGTCTATACTTCTCATAAAAAAATTGACAGCAATTTTATAAAAGAATATGCACCCAATGTATTCTTTGGCGTAGAAAAGATAAAAAGTTTTATAGCAGATTTAAACGGTTAAATTTTGCTTTTTTAAAGCTATTTATTAAAAGATATATTTTTGAATTTTATCCCAAAAAATAGCTTTTTTGAAGTAAAAAAGTGCGTTTTATGCAGTAAAACTTGGTATTTGTATAAAAAAACATAATATTTGTAGTGTAATAATTTTAATATTAACTTAATATATAATGATTATGATACAAAGAAAAACACAAATATTTTTATTTTTTTCCTTCTTATTGTTCCTGCCTTTGGGAATAATGGCGCAAACAATAAATGGAAAAGTAACGGATGTATCGGCGACTACATTGCCTTATATGAATGTTGTAGAAAAAGGAACAAAAAATGGAGCAACTACAAATGTATCTGGCGAGTTTTCTATAACCGTAAAAAAAATTCCAACAATCCTCGTTGTTTCTTCTCTAGGCTTTATTAGCCAAGAAGTGAAAATAACCTCTAAATCTTATGTAACCATTGTAGTTAAAGAAGACAATGTCTCTTTAGATGAAATTGTGGTAGTTGGTAGTAGAGGAAAGCCGAGAACTGTTTTTGATTCACCCGTACCGATTGATAATATTAAAATTTCGGAACTGGCACAAACAGGAAAAGGTGTTTTAGATCAACAATTAATGTTTAAAGTTCCTTCTTATAATTCGACACAACAACCAATATCAGATGCGGCTGCTCATTTTAGTCCTGCAGATCTTAGAGGGTTATTTCCAAGTAGAACACTTGTTTTAGTAAATGGGAAAAGAAAAAATGCAAGTGCATTAGTATATAGTTATGTAACACCTGGGCGTGGTGAGGTTGGTGTAGACATGAAATCAATTCCTTCAGCAGCATTAGAGCGCGTTGAAATATTAAGAGATGGAGCGGCAGCGCAATACGGATCAGATGCCGTTGCTGGTGTGATTAACTTAGTTATGAAAAAATCTGTGAAACCTTTTGTAAATACTAGTTATAGTGTCACAACAGAAGGTGACGGAGCCCAATACCAGCTAGAAACAGGTTTTGGAGTTGACCTTGCAGATAAAGGATATGCAAATTTTACATTTAGCTATTTTGATCAAGAACGGACGCAACGTGCAGGAACAGTTACTAGTGTTGAAGATGAAGCAGGATACTGGGGAGTTACAGATGGCTCTGATTTTAATACAAGTGATTTAACTGCTTTTTTAGATAAAAATCCAAGTGCAGGTTTTCAAGTGGGGTTGCCAGATATGACAATTACAAATTTTTCATACAACATGGGGTACACACTAGATGAAGAAACGCAAACAGAAGTGTATTCATTTGGTGCATTGGCAAATAGAAGTGGTTCTGCACCACAATTTGCAAGAGTACCTTATTGGGTGCCTGGCTTTGAGCAAATATATCCAGGAGCAGATTTTTTCTTAGCAGAAATGTCACCTCAGATTAAAGATAATACTTTAGCAATTGGTATAAAAACAGTATATAACGGGTGGAATTTTGACCTTAGTTCTACGACAGGTAAAAATAGAATTGATTACTATATAACAAATTCTTTCAACCAATCTTATGGAGCGAGTAGTCCATCAGATTTTTACAATGGAGCGCATCAGTTTAGTCATATTGTTAATAATTTAGATATGTTTAAAACGTTTGAAGGTGAAAATGATAAATCTATTTCTGTAGCTTTTGGTGCAGAGCATAGAACAGAACGTTTTGTAACGGAAGCAGGTGAGTTAGCATCTTATGCAGATGGCACCCCAGATGTAGGTGATAGAACGGGTTCAGAATCTTTTGGTGGTTTTAAACCAGAGAATGCTTCTAATGACTATAGAAATAATATAGGAATTTACACAGACATCAGTGCAGACCTTTCAAAGTCCTTTTTAATTGGTGGTGCATTGCGTTATGAAAATTATTCAGATTTTGGTTCTAATACAAGTTGGAAATTAAATTCAAGATGGAAAACAGATGATGATAAGCTTGCGATAAGAGGATCTGTAAGTAGTGGTTTTAGAGCCCCGGCATTACACCAAATGTTTTATACAGCGGTAACAACAACATTAACGGAAAATGGAATTCAGCAAAATGGAATTCTAAATAATTCAGATCCAGCGCTTAGAGCATTGGGTATTCCTAAACTAAAACCAGAAACTTCTACCAGTATTGGTGCAGGTCTTTCGTACCGTATTACTAGAAAAATTGGCATTACGGCAGATGTTTACCAGATAGATGTAGATGACAGAATAGCACTTTCTGGACAGGTAACTCCAACGGGAGATTCGTCAAATCCTATAGATCAAACTTTAAGTTCTGTGAATGTTGGTGCAGCAGGATTTTTCTTAAATGCAATTGATACAAGAACCAAAGGAATCGATATTGTATTAAGTTATGACTATATTAATTTAGGTAGCGGAGTATTAAGTGGAAGTATTGCTGCTAACTTCAATAAAACAGAAGTAACAGGTACTAATTTCCCTAAATTTATTAAAGATAATAATTTACAGGATGCTATTTTCTCTAGAGAAGATATTTCTAGAGTAGAGTCTTGGAGACCAAGGCAAAAAATTATTGCTACAGCAAACTATAAAATTAATAAACTTACTGCAGGCATTTCTTTTATGAATTACGGAGAGGTAACTTACAGACATGGTTCTGATGCTTCTAACGATGCAACTTTTGGAGGTAAAACACTAACCGACATTAATGTTGCTTACGCTTTAACAAGTAAAATAAATCTTTCATTAGGTGTTAACAATTTATTTAATGTATATCCAGATACTTTTGCAGATGCGTATAGTAACACTGGAGGTGTGCCTAACGATAGAAACTTAGATTTTGTAGGTAGATTTAAATATCCATGGCAAACCACACAGTTTGGTATTGATGGGACAAGAATATTTACCAAATTAGCATTTAACTTTTAAGGAATAAATGAACCCTTGCTATTCGGTTGGGTTCTTTTTATCTATTGAAAAATGCTACTCGAAAGGGTAGCATTTTTTTATGATAAAATTTAATTTGCTTGCTTTTTATTGCTGTATTTTCTTAGAAAGAGCCAGGAATGATTTTATTTTTTGAGATGTGTTTTATTCGTGTTTTTTCAAGATTAGCGTTTGTGTATCAAATACACCGTAGGTAAAATGCTGTATCCAATCTCCAAGATTTACATACATACTGTCTTTTTGTAACTTTATTTCTAGGGGTAAGTGTCTGTGGCCAAAAACAAAGTAATCATAATGGTTGGAGGCTAATTTTAGTTTGCAGTATTGTACCAACCATTCATTCTCTTCCCCTAAAAATTTGGCATCTTCATCACCAGAAATCATTTTATTTTTTACAGACATGTATTGTCCTAATTTCACACCAATGTCGGGGTGTAACCAACGAAACAACCACTTAAACAAAGGAAACGTAAATACTTTCTTCATGCGTTTATAACCTTTGTCTTCGGGTCCTAAGCCATCTCCGTGGCCAATAAGCATTTTTTTATCATTGATAAGAAATTCTTGTGGCGTGTGATATACCGGAATGTTTAATTCTTTTTCGAAATAGTCGTTCATCCATAAATCATGGTTTCCAACAAAGAAATAAATAGGAATGCCTGCATCTTTAAGTGCTGCTAGTTTTCCTAAGACTCTTACAAAGCCTTTAGGTACAACGGTTTTATACTCAAACCAAAAATCGAATAAATCTCCCAGCAAAAAGATAGCTTCAGCATCTTCTTTTATTTCATCTAACCAAGCAACAAACTTTTTTTCTCTAGGAAAACTTGCTGCTGCAGTTGGTGCACCTAAATGTTGATCTGATGCAAAATAGATCTTTTTATTTTCTGAAGTATTTATTGTTACCATTGCTACAAAGAAAAGCTATTCCTGTATACTTTCCAACTCCAAAACTTTTAGTAACATTTTATCTTCTTTTTGCATAATTCTATAGAAGCCAAGATCACCAAATAGCAAATTAGCTATAGACGCATTTAAGTAATGTTTCATGCTTTTTTTCTCTTCAGAAGAAGGTTTATTGCTTGTTTTTATAGCAATTAAAAAAGCATTGTAAACGGTTTCATCTTTATCAAAAGATTGAATGAAAGTGTTAATATTCCATTTTTCTAATTCTTTTCTGTTGTTATCTACATAATCAAAAGCAAAATTATTCATACTATAAAAACTATAGTTGGTAAGAGTAAAAGAGGTATCTATAGCTACAAATACGTCTGGTATAATGCCACCACCACCATATACTATTTTTCCTTTGGGTGTTTTAAACTTTAAAGAATCTATTACCTGAATACTGTCTTTATTTAGTAGTTCTCCGCTCGCAATTCTTTGCTCATATTCTCGGTAATAATTTTTGTTTCCGTTACCAGCATAGGGTTTTTGAATAGAACGACCTGTAGGTGTGTAATAACGCGCTGTAGTTAGACGAACTGCAGAGCCATCTCCTAAATCCATTTCTATTTGCACCAAACCTTTTCCAAAAGAGCGTCTTCCAATAATAGTTCCTTTGTCATTATCCTGCAAGGCACCAGCTACAATCTCTGATGCAGATGCAGAGTTTTCATCAATAAGAACATACAAACCTCCTTTTTCAAAATTGCCTTTTTTAGTCGCAAAAGATTCCTCAATTTTATTTTTATTGTTTTTTGTAAAAACAATCAATTTACCAGCTTCTAAAAATTCATCTACAATACTATTTGCAATGTCTATAAATCCACCACCATTACCACGAAGATCTAAGACGAGAGCTGTCATGCCGTTATTTTTTAATTGAAGCAATGAAGTTTTAAACGCTGTGTATGTATTTCTTGCAAAACGATCTAATTTGATATAACCAATAGAATCATTCAGCATATAGGCTAAATCTACACTTTTAATATTTACACTTCCACGGGTAACAATTACATTAAAAAGCGAGTCTGTACTTTTTCTATAAATTTGAAGATTTACTTCTGTATTATCTGCTCCTTTTAAATATTTAGGCACCGCATCACTGATAATCTCTTTGCCAAATAAAGTATCTTTATTTGCCATTAAGATTCGGTCTCCTGCTTTTATTCCTACCTTTATACTTGGCCCGCCTTTGATCGGTTGCACAACGGTAACAGAATCTAAAATCATTCTAAATTGAACACCAATTCCAACAAAATTACCTTGCATGCTTTCTTTAACCGCTTGTAATTTTTCTTTTGGAATGTATACAGAATGAGGATCTAATTCACCCAATATTTGTGTAATAGCGCCATCGAGCAACCTTTCTGTAGAGACTTTATCTACGTAATCATTTTCAATAAAATTGATGAGTCTTTTAATTTTTATTTCTTGGGTTCCACTTTTTGATACGGGTAAGAAATTACTAGTATTGCCTCCAAAAGACATTCCAATTAAAATTCCAAAAACCACAGCAATTGAGAGAAATAGGGGAAGATTTTTTTTATTCATAAGGTAAATTCATTAATGCTACGCCTGCTTTTTCTAGAAATTTTAAACCCGCATTGTCTTTATAGGCATTGGCGTATACTACTCTTTTTATGCCTGCTTGGTGAATTAATTTACTACACTGTGTGCATGGAGATAACGTAATATAAAGGGTTGCGTTTTTGGCAGATTGGGTTGAACTTGCAACCTTTAAAATGGCGTTTGCTTCCGCGTGTAAAACTTCCCATTTTGTGTCTCCGCTTTCATCTTCACAACAATTTTCAAAACCAGTTGGCGTTCCATTAAAACCGTCAGAAATAATCATCCTGTCTTTTACAATTAAGGCACCTACTTGTTTGCGTTTACAATGAGAAAGTTTGCCCCATTCTAAAGCCATTTTTAAGTAAGCTTTGTCGTATTTTAATTGTTTTTCTTCCGTCATGAAGTCTAAGGTAAAAAGATTAATAAGATTGAACCGTTAATAAATAGTAAATTTTTGTGAAAAGAGATGAATTAGATTCCTGCATGAAAAGAAACTGCTATTGTGCCGACTTAATTTTGCTTTTAGATTACCAAAAAACTCTATTTAACATCATTTGAATAGCGAAACCAATTACGATAGATGAGCACACTAAAATCCAATCTCTTTTGGTTACTTTAAAAAAGTTTTGAAGTATTAGGCCGATGCATAAAACACCTACCACTATAATTACTTGAGCGGCCTCTATTCCTAAAGAAAATTCTAATAAAGGAATGACTTTATCTTCTCCTTTGCCAATCATCATTTTAAAATAATTAGAAAAACCTAAACCGTGAATGAAACCAAAGAGTAAGGCAAGAATTAAGTTGATATTTTGTTTTCCTCCTGCAGCTTTTTTTGCTGTAAAAACATTTATTGCACCCGTAATAAAAATGGTTACAGGAATTAGAAATTCAATCAGTTTCATATGCACACTTAGAATTCCAAAAGCAGACAATGCCAGCGTTATAGAATGACCGATTGTAAAAAGAGTTACCAGCCAGAGTACTTTCTTAAATTGATGAAAGCTAAAAACAACAGCTAAAACAATTAAAAATAAAACATGATCGTAGGCATTAAAGTCTAAAACATGGTGTAGACCCATTTTAAAATAGAGAATAAAATCGTTCATTTTTGTAGAAATTGTGTGTATTCAAAGATAAGAAAAGAATAAACTATTTTACTTCATTATTTTTTTAAAACTAAAATGAAAGTTTCTTCCTTTCTGTGAAATCAGTTTCTTGTATTTTATTCAATGCTAGAAAAAACAGAGGTATTTGAGAGGGATTGTTTTGATAAATTTTAAGATATAAAGTATCTTTGTACCACATCTTTAAAACACCCAATTTAGGTATAAATGGGTGTTTTTACTGATATTAAATAATGCTTACTCTTTCTTGTTTTGTTGAATAAAGTAGTTATGAAATATAATAAAGCCATCGCATACATGATTATTAGCGTAATTGCTTTTGCAATTATGAATACTATTGTGAAGTATGTAGCTGTTTTTAATGTCTATCAAATTGTATTTTTTAGGTCTATTGGTACCTTGGCATTTACGGTACCTTTAATTTTAAAGAATCGAATTCCCATTTTAGGAAACAATAAAAAACTACTTTTATTGAGGGCGGTAGCGGGGGTGATTTCATTAACCCTTTTTTTTCAATCTTTAAATTATTTAGATGTGGGTACTGCAGTTTCATTAAGGTATACTTCTCCCATTTTTGCGGCTATTTTAGCACTTGTTTTCTTAAAAGAAAAAATAAAGCCAGTGCAATGGTTGTTGTTTTTAATTGCATTTGTGGGGGTGCTATTTGTGAAAGGATTTGATACAACCATAAACTCTGTAGGTTTGTTATTGGTTACTTTATCGGCTCTTTTTCTAGGACTTATTTTTGTGGTGATTCGTAAAATGGGAACCAAAGAAAACCCGTTAATTATTATCAATTATTTTATGGTCATGGCTTTTGTTTTTGGCGGAGTTATGTCCATAAACCATTGGAGAAATCCGGATGCAGTAGCGTGGGTTTTACTTTTAAGTTTGGGCATTTTTGGCTATGCAGGTCAGTTGTATATGACCAAGGCATTTCAATCTCAAGCAACAAGTTTAATTGCACCTCTAAAATACCTAGAAGTAATTTTCATGATTATTATTGGTGCTACTTGGTTTGGAGAGGTTTATAGTTTTTGGACTTTATTCGGAATATCTTTAATCTTATTAGGGCTGGTTTATAACGTTTTCCTAAAAAACAAATTATAGAGCGTTTGTCATAAGAGTTGCTACTTCTTTTTCTGATATTTTAGGGTTTGCACCATGATTTTGTGCTACTATTGCTCCAATAGCGCACGCATTGTCAATTGCTTTTTGAGGATCCTCTTTGTTCAATAAACAGTGAATTAAGGTAGCTAAAAAAGAATCTCCAGATCCAACAGTATCTGCAACAGTAACCTTGTAACCATGATTTTCATAGAATTTTTGGTTATAAAAAAGGATCGCACCGGCACCACCTCTTGTTACACAAATTTGGTCTGTATTTGTAAATTTAGAGATGTGTTTTATATTTTCTTTTATGCTATTATTTATATACCCTAGTTTTTCATTAATTTCAAAAAGTTCGTCATCATTAAATTTTATAAAGCTGGTACTTTTCATTAAGGTTTCTAATTTTTCAATTTGATAATGTGGTGGTCTTAAGTTTACATCAAAAACAGAAAAAACAGCTTTATTGAGCAATATTTTTAAAGTATCTTCAGACTGTTTATTCCTAGAAATAAGACTTCCAAAAATAAAAGCATCGGAACTTTTAACTAAAGATAGAAGCTGCTCTTCTAAAAAGATATAATCCCAAGCACATGGTTGTTTAATTATATAAGTAGCAGCTCCTTTTTCATCTAATTGAACAGCTACTTCGCTTGTTTCATAGGTACTGTTTTTTTGTATATATACAGCTGATAGTCCTTGTTCTTCGATATAATGCTTTAATTCTCTACCATTTTTGTCATTTCCAATACTACTAATTATGGATACTTCATTTTTAAATGAATGCAATCTTAAGGCAACATTTAAGGGCGCTCCTCCTATTTTTTTATGTGTAGGGAAAACATCCCAAAGTACTTCTCCAAAACAAGTTATTTTATACATTTATTTAAATTTATTTACGAATAACCTTCTGGTTAATCTTCATTAGAAGCGCCAAGAAAACAATAACGGTTAAAGATAGTAAAAATAGAAAACTCGATTTTAAACTAAATGTGTGTGAGATGTATCCTAATAAAACAGGTCCTAGTAAAAAGCCAATAAACCCAACACCAGATACAAATGAAATACCGATAGATGCCTTTACATTTGCAGTTTTACCTGCTACTCTAAATAACTCTGGAATAATAACAGAGAGGCCAAGACCTACAATTCCAAAGCCTATTAAGGTAACTTCAAAAATACTTACAAGAATGCAGGTATACCCAATACTTGCAATAATACAGCCGTAAAGAATTATTTTTAAAGAGCCAATTTTCTCGCTAATTTTATCGGCAAAGAACCTGCCGAAAGTCATCATAATAGAGAAAAATATAAATCCAAATCCAATACGATTTTGCTGATAAACGCCAACTACTTCTTTCAAATATAGGCCACTCCAGTGTTCAATAGCGCCTTCACTACTCATAATAACAAAAGCAATAAAAGCAATAATAAATAATGGTTTTAAGGCATTAAAATCATATTCTTTCTTTTCTTTTGAAACCGTTTCCTCAACAATTTTATAGTAATTTTTGGCTAGAATAATATTTGTTATGATTACAAAAAGAACAATAAACAGCATGTGATACGCTGGTTTTGTAAAAATAGTCAGTAAAAAACTACCTAAAGTGGCTCCAATTGCACCACCCAAGCTAAAAAACCCGTGTGCTGCAGACATAAAGTTTTGTGAATCTTTTTTTTCTACAGAAGATACTAAAGCATTCATAGCAACATCTGTAGATCCCACAAAGATTCCTGCAATAAATAATGAAACACATAAGAGAATATAGGTAGGAGCCAGCAAAGGGAATATAAAGGATGTTGCAAATAAAACAATACCTATTAAAGAATAACGCCCTAAACCTAGCTTTTTTGTAATAAACGGTACGAATGGTAGAAATAATAAAATACCCAAAGCAAAACAAAATAAGGCAATGCCTATTTCAGAATCGTTTAACTGTAATTTCTCTTTTACATGCGGTATGTATAGTACCCAAGTACCAATAATAAAATTTAAAGAAGCAAAGATCCAGGCAATGGAAAAATACTTAAATCTTGATAAAATAATTTTTAGAGAATGCATTTTAAAAGGTTCTTTTTTTAAAAAGAGTTTATTGATGTGATTTGGTTAGTAAATAATACTCCCAAGGTTTTAATTCAATTTTTTTTGTATCCAAAACAAGTTTTTCATCCGTTAAAACATCTATAAAAGTACCTTCTAAATGAGCTGAAAAAGTTTGTACTTTGTTGGATAAGTTTCCAATAAAATAAATAGATGTCTCATTCTTATTTCTATCAAAAGCTAAAACGTTTTCATTATTAGTATGTAAGATTGAATAGTTAGCAGCATTTTTACCGCCATTTAAAGCCGTGTTGTTATTTTTAAGCGTGCCTAACTTCTCTAATAAATTCCAGGTAGCTCCTTTAATTTTAGGAATGCTATCTTTCTCAAAAAACTTTAATTGATAGTCTAAATCATATTCTTGCCCGCTGTATATTAAAGGCATTCCAGGCAAAGCGTATACAAGTGTTGTCATAATGCTACTTGCATCTCCCATGCGTTCTTTTACAGTTCCACTCCATGAATTTTCGTCATGATTGGTTATAAAATTCATTTTAATATCAGGTATATTTTTAATGCTATCTTGTTTTTGCAAATAACTAATAATTGCAGTAGCATTTGCTTTGCCTTTGGCAACCGTATTTAAAATATGATGTCCTTCCCAAGCATATTGCATGTCAAAACCATTCTCAAACAAATCTTGTTGCTCTGCTTCCGCCAACATAAAAACAGGTTTTATAGCGTTTAGTTCTTCCACAACTTGTTTGAAAAACACTGGTGGTACTTTATGGGCAACATCCATTCTATACCCGTCAATATTAAAGTCTGTAAGCCAATACTTCATATCTTTTATCATTTCTGCTTGCATGGCTTTACTCTTATAATTTAAATCTGCAGTGTCTGTCCAACCCCAAGATTCACCTGTATCTGGATTGATAGGGTCTATAATTTCACCATTTTCATTCTGCGTGTACCATTCTGGGTGCGCAAAAATCCAGGGATGATCCCAACCGGTATGATTGGGTACCCAATCTACAATTACGTAAATTCCATTTTTGTGCGCCGTTTCTATGAGGTTTTTAAAGTCTTCTTTATTTCCGAATTCTTTATTAATTGCCTTGTAATCAGATACGGAATAATAACTTCCTAAATATTTTTCACGTTCGGTTTCATCTTTAATATCGCTTGTAAAAGAACCATCCGTTGCTTTTCTTTTTACTTTTGAAATAGGATTAATGGGCATTAACCATATAATTTTGACTCCTAATTTTTTAAGCCCTGCAATGTCTTTTGTAAAGGCATTAAAAGTTCCTTCTGGTGAATATTGTCGAATATTCGCCTCATAAATAATAGCCGTTTCCATCATTTCTTCGGATACTGCTGGAATTGAAATTACGGTTTCCTTTACTGCTGTTTTACATGCAGTAAAAGCAATAAAAAGTATGAATATAAATGTAGTTTTTCTAATCATTTTTAAATAGTTTATTTGGGATAGTTAATTTATTTAAGTGTTGTTTGTATTCTTTATTTAGTAAGGTTAATCCATATTGATACGAAGCATTCATCCAACCAAAACCCTCATCGGTAATGTATTCGAAATCTGTACCTACATTTCCATATTCTGCAAAAACTTTGTGTGTAGCCGAAACTACATTGTATTTTTCTGGAATGGTTCCGTTATAATCTACTGCGTTTTTAGTAATCATATATAGCCATCTATAGATAAGTTCTTGTGCTTCTTCTTTATATTTATAATGCAATAATCCTTTCCAGATTAGCATTTGATGCGGTGCCCAACCATTCGGAAAATCCCATTGTCTTTGTGGTCTTTTTGTTGATATTTCACCAGCACTTTCTTGCGTGCTTCCTGCAATACCACCTTCCATTTTTAAAAGCGGAATGGCAGTTTTTACCAGTTTTTCAGCTTGTTTTTTAGATGCCATTTTTGACCATAAAGGAGTTAAGGTGGTTGCAGAAATAAATTGTGATGCCTCTTTTCTTTCTATATTGTAATCAAAATACATTCCTTTTTCCTCGTCCCATAAATAGGTGTTTGAGAGTTGCTTTCTCTTTTTAGCTTTTTCATTCCAAAAATTACTTGTATAATTTTGATTGTTACAACTAAAAGTATCATCGAATTCTGAAGCGATGATTTCTTTAAAATCCGTTTCATATTTATATAAAAAGGCATTCAAATCTACCAAGTTTAATTCAGAACAATTACCATCAATTCGATACGAAGTATCGTGTCCAGATTCTCGAACAGACCTATCGTTTAAAAAATAAACAGCGAGTTCGTTGTTTTTTATTTCTCCATTTTGATAGCCTTCAATATAATTTTCAATTGAGATGTTTAATTCTTTTGCGAATGGGGAAAGAATAGCGTCAAAATGTCCCACCTCACATTCTGGGGGCACTCCAAGGCCGTCTGCAATAAATCTATTTAAGCCGTTTTTGGTCAATCGTTTCCCTTCCACCATCCAGACGGTTTCATATTCTTTAATAGCAGTTTTTAAATGACTTCTCAGCCACTCTTTATCTTGTGTCACCTCATAGATTTCCCGAATTAAAGAAGTGTAAAAAGGAGGTTGTGTTCTTGTTAAATAGTAAGATCTATTGGCATTTAGAATTTTGCCATAATGTTCAATCTCATATTGGAAGTTGTCTGCCATGGCTTTTGCTAAGGCCACTTTGCCATCTATAATTAAACCTATCGATTCAAAATAACTATCCCAACCATACATTTCATTAAAACGCCCGCCGGGAACTACAAAAGGAACTCCTTGTATGTTGTCATTTTCTTTTGTTAATTTCAAAGCTAAAATACCGGGTTTTGTATTGATGCTTTTTACAAATTCTGGCGTAATTATTTTAGGTAACTGGATGGCTTCTATGGGGAGTGTTTTTTCTATTTGCTGATAATATTGTAATGCTATAACATCTTCAAAAGGAATGTAAATTTTTAAAATATCGTCAGTTAAGGTGTCGTTTTTAGTATCGGAAAGTAAGGCTTCAATCCCTTTTTCATCCATAGTTCTTGTTAATCCTTGCCAATAATAATCTTTTATGCTTCTTGAAATTCTAGCAACAGGAAGCTCTTCTATTTTAGCAATGTCAAGTTCTAAGACCTCTAACCCTTTATTTTTTGCTCGTACTAATTCTTGCAATAAATTAGACAAATAATACGTGCCTTTTATTGGATAATTTTCCCCAGAAGTTGATCTAATTACAAACTCTTTTGGGCCCTTGTCTTCAATGGTAATTTTTTTATCGCCATCTGTATCTTCTTGAATGAGAAGGTTTTTTAAGGTTTCTCTTATGTGTAGGGTAAAAATCATTCTGAAATTATAGTATTTTTTTTAGACATAGCATATAGAATCCAAATAGAAACAAGGATTCCGATAAGCGGAATTAAGGACAAATAAAAGGCGGTAGCACCATCATATTTTTGGAAGACATTTCCAGTAATTATAGAACCTGTCGTACCTCCTAAAGCAGAAAACACCACAATTAAACCCGCCATAGAACTATGCATGTGTTTTGGTAAAGAAGATAAAATTGTTGAATTTATAGTAGGATATACAGGTGCTAAAAACAAGCCAATTAAAGGCATCAGATAGACCACTGCCGGTGCATTTGTCCAAGTTATTAATCCTTCAGTGCTCGAATTTCCGGAGAGCGGTAAAACGAGTACTATTAAAATTGCTGAGGCTACTAAACAAAAACTTAGGAGGTAAATCCATTTCACTTTATTTAGAATAAAGCCACCTAAAAAACGACCAATCATAAAAGCGCCACCCAAAACAGCTCCTGCCTGCACGGCCATACTTGCGGGCGCGTGTATAATAGCTGTGTAAAAAGTTGGAAACCAAGTTTGGAAACTTTGCTCTATCAACACATATAGAAAAATACTGATGATAAAAATGAGTGTCAATGGTTTTACAATTAATAACAGCATCTCTTTAAAGTCTTCAGAGAACTTACGCTTTTCTAGGGTTGCCTGTGATTCGTCTAGTTTCGACACAAAAAGTACTATAAAAGCCAAGAGTGCAACACCACCCATAAACCAATAAATATTTAACCAGTTGGTAGATTTCGGATTAGCATCGTCTATAAAAAGACTAAAAACAATATTTCCTAACAAAATACCACCCATAAAAACGCCTTCTAAAATCCCCATAAAACTACCGTGTTCTTTTTGATTGTTTGTAATTAAACCAATGGTAGCAAATACTGCAATTTTTATTAGTGCAAAAGAAACACCAATTACTAAAAATAGGATTTTAAAATACCAGAATCCGTTTGTAAAAGGAGTTATAAAACAAAAAATAGAGACCAAAGCCAAGCCCAATAGCATCGATTTTTTCAACCCTATCTTAGGCAAAAAGGAAGCTAGAATAAAAGAAGCAATGGCAATTGGAATATCTTTAAAACCTTCTAAAACACTTGCGCTGCCCTTAGAAACATCCATGCTTCGTTGCACTTGTAATATGACAGTTCCTACACTATTCAATAGAAATGCAAAAACAAAGTAATTTAAGAAAAGGGCTGTTTTTATGCCGATATTTTTCATAGAATTGAATGATTTAGTGGTTGATTAGAGAATTCTATTTCTAAAAATTAGTATGTTTTTTTTCGTTCAAACGCATTGCTAATAGCGCTGCAATTGCAAAAAACACACCCGCAAAAAGCATCGCATTTATAGCATCACTGTCCAATAAATATTTATAAATAGGTCCAAAAGTTACGGTTTGTATAAACATTGGTATGACAATCATCATGTTTAAAATACCCATATAGACACCTCTTCTTTCTTGAGGTACAATTTTTGAGACCATGGTATAAGGAATTCCCATCATCGCAGCCCAACCAATTCCAAACAACACCATTGGTAATAAGGCAAGCCATGGATTAGAAATAAAGGGAATACAGAACAATGCTATGGCCGTACTTACTAAACTTAGTGCATATGTTTTTTTATTCCCAAATTTTAGAGATAATGGCACTAAGACTAAAGCAATAAGCATGGTGGTTAAATTATAGACAAGACTCATTCCTGCCGATTGAGACGTGGCTTCTGAAATAGAGTACCCCATCGTTTTCATAAAAAGTGGTGTTGAAAATTGCCAATAAATAAATAAAGCATACCATTGAAATAAATAAACTCCTCCCACTTTCCACATAAATTTAGGCATGTCTTTTATGGCTTCCGATGTTTCCATAAATGGCAATAACAAATCACTAAATTTTTTTAAAAAGGAACTATCGGGGTTGTTTCTAATTTTAACGTAGAGAAACCATAACCAGAAAAATGCAATGAGTAGAATTAATAATACAAGTAGATTGAAATTTTGAAATAAATAGGGATACACATACGCTAAGCTTAACCCAAGTAGTAAAGGTATGGATGAGATAACGAATAAAACACTTATAAATTGAACTAATGGACTCGGTTTTCCTTCATTAAATTTATTAATTTTAACCAACTCGTCTTCTTCTGGCGGAATTTCTGGGGTTTTAAAAATTGACCAAAGTACTGTGGTTAAGGACAAAAATGCACCAATATAAAAAGCGTAATAAATCCATTGTGGAATGGTACCTATTTCATCAACAGCTTCACTAAATATATATTTAAATAAAAGGATAGACCCCGTGGCTAATAAAACCCCTAAGCCACAAAACAAACTTTGCATTTGATACCCTAAGCTAAGCTGTTTTTCTGGTAGTTTGTCACCTACAAAAGCTCTGTAAGGTTCCATTGCGACATTATTACCCACATCTAAAATCCACAGTAAACCAACAGCAAACCAAAGAACGGGACTATGAGGAAAAGCAAATAAACAGATACTTCCTATGATTGCTCCGATTAAAAAAAAGGGTTTCCTTCTTCCCCATTTTAAGGACCATGTTTTATCTGACATGGCACCGATAATTGGTTGGATAAGTAATCCCGTGATGGGTCCTGCAATATTTAAAATAGGAATCATTTCTTCTGAAGCTCCTAAGTACAAAAAAATTGGGCTGATAGCGGTTTGCTGCAACCCAAAACTATATTGGATTCCTAAAAAGCCAACATTCATATTGAAAATTTGCCAAAAAGAGAGGCTTGGTTTTTTTATTTTCATCATTGGATTCGTCTTTTATATTTTACGGTTATTCAATAATACTTATTTAAAATAAGCCAATTGGGCTAATTTCACTTTTAAAGTAGTTGTATTTGTTAGTTCTAATTCTTCTATTTCATACGCTTGTGGGTTGTTATTCCAATATGCGTTAAGTGCATTCGTTATACTTTCTCTTCTTCAATTAAATTAAAAGACGGTAACCTTTTGATTAAACACCTACCCAAAATATTTTTTATAAAACTTGGTTTAAAGGTCTATAACTTGCGTTAAGTACTAAAGTCCTTTAGAATAAAACCCTTTATAGGCATTTGGTTTTTCTATAATAAATAGTTTCGTTAGTTTTCGATTCGGAAAGTTTTTTTACTCTTTCCCACACCTTTAATTGTTAGCGATTTCCACTCTTTGGGTAGCATAGGATTTTTTTGAACAATTCCATTATCTGTAAATTCTAGTCCGCCAAAACCAAACAATACACTTTGCAACATTCCACCCGCGCCAGTAGCAAAATATGAAAAATTCGAGGTTGCTACTTCCGATAACGCACCAAAAGGTGGTTGTTGATTAGGTACGTAACTTTCCTTAAAAAGACGATATGCATTAGATACGTCACCTTGTCTTGCATACAATATCGAAAAAATAGATTTACCCATCGCAGGACCTTCTTTTGATAATTTTGGTTCGTAATATTTTAAATCTTTAAGTATAGTCTCCTTGTCGCTTACAATATTTAGAGGAAAAGAAAGTAAGTTTACATCTGCCTGTTTAATTATTTCTCCTTCATAATTTTCATGTTCCTTAGTGGTTCCATCTTTAAATTTCAGAATTTTAATTTTTTCTGAGACGAACTTCCATTCTGGGTTTGGAGTAACTCCAATTTCCATTGCTGCTTTCGTAGCGAATTCTAAAGCAGTAATTGCGGCTCCGTTGGTAAAAGCATTGTCATTAACGTTTGGTGCAAACTCGTTAGCCCCAACCACGTTATCAATTGAGTAACTGCCGTTGTTATTTAGTATTACTCGGCTTACCCAAAAATCTGCGACTTCTTTCATAAGGGGATATCCTTTTTCAGTTAACCATTTTTTGTCTTTTGTAACACGGTAATAGTTCCAAAATGCAATTCCAATATCTGCAGTTATGTGGTGTTCAAATGGTCCAGTAAGTGCAAAAGGAGGTGTTGCCTCTTCTCCGGTATCATCACTTTCCCAAGGAAACATTGCCCCTTTATAACCATAGTTTATAGCTCTTTTTTTTGCAGGTTCTAAACGGTCAGAACGATAATTAACTAATGAGCGAGCAATATCTTGATTTAGCATTAGCAACGGAGGAAACATCCAAAGTTCTGTATCCCAAAAAATATGACCGTTATAAGGTGTTTGAAGTGAGAGCCCCATTGGAGCAATACTTAAGTTAGAATCCCCACGCCCAAAGGCATATAAATGATATAATGCTAAACGAACGTCTTGTTGTGATTGCAAATCACCTTCAATAACGATATCTCCTTGCCATAATTTATTCCATTGTGCTTTATGTTGCGCCAAGAGAACTTCTTTTGAATTTAATAAATTGAAAATTACCATTCTTTCCGATTCTGATTTTGGATCTGCAAAATCCTTAGTAGTACATTCAGCACCAGTCCAAGCAAAATCTAAATTTTCATTTTTCTTTATGCTATAATCAAATGATAATGTATTTTCATAGTCCGAAATAATTTCATGTTTTAACTCAGGCCTTTGGTGTTCTCTAGAAGAGTTTATTTTGTGCCATATAAATGTACTTGAAGTACTAACAAGATGTTTACCAAACGGACTTTTTGCAACAGATTGTAAAATTGGCATTGTGGTTTCTAAATCTTTTAATACTTGAAAAGTATTTATTGGAGTTTGATATTCTTTCGGAATTAGTATTTTTCCAGAAACCTTTACATCAATATCTTTGGTAGCCTGAACACTAATATCTATGTAACCAGTATACTGCAAATTACGAAGGGCATATATTGTACAAGAAATTTTTGCTTTGTCTTTAAATTCAAAACTTGTGGTTAACGCAGCACTTTTCATATCCATTGTTTGCTGCCAATTTGAGATATTATCTTCTGTAACCTTCTTGCCATCTATATACATGTCAAGATTTCCGAAATTCATACCATGAAGAATCTGACTTACTTTTAGATTCGGGTCTACATCATATACATTGTTTAGCACAATGTGTTGTATTTGAAACGGCTTTGAAGATGTCAACATCCCTATTCTCCCATTTGCAATAGCAATTCCTGTATAGTCTGAACTTTCTTTGGTACTTATTTGCCAGCCGTTATTTTGAGCAGTTAGGTATGAACTTGAAAGAATAAAGAATAGTAAAAGTGTTTTTTGCATAATTGTTTGTTTTATAATTTTATAATCACTGCTTGATAAGGTGCTAGTTCTACACTATTTTTTGTGATTGTTAAACGGTTGTAATTATTTATTAAAACGTTTGAATTCTTACTTAAATCTGGAATACTAATACTCGATTTTTCTTCAGAAAAATTTAGCAATACGAACATTTTCTCTTCATCTAAAGTACGCGTATATGCATATACGGTTTCATGTTCCTTTTGAATAAG
Organism: Arenicella sp.; assembly: GCA_047614925.1. GTDB lineage: Bacteria > Bacteroidota > Bacteroidia > Flavobacteriales > Flavobacteriaceae > Polaribacter. The sequence goes on along the minus strand of JBLHIE010000001.1, from coordinate 33,813 downwards.
AGTATATTTACCATAGACCAAAACCAAGTTTTCTTTTCGTATTGAAACCATTTTCTTAAAATGATTTAAAACAGAATTCGCGTCTTTTTCCTGGGCTTCAACATTTACTATTGTGTGATTTTTATGAACCGGCAACCAAGGTTTTGCGATTGAAAATCCTGAGTTTTCGGAAGCATCCCATTGCATTGGTGTTCTGCCATTATCTCTAGATAATAGGTTCATTGTTTTTAAATATAAATTTAAATCCCCACCTTTTGCTTCTATACTTTTATAACCGTTAACGGCAGCAATATCTTGGTATTCTTCAATTTTTGTAAAGCCATTATTTGTCATACCCAGCTCATCACCATAATAGGTGTAAGGGGTACCTTTCATACTTAAAATAAAAGTATTTAACATTTTAGCTGAAACTTCTTTAAATGCTGGTTTGGCGTTTCCAAAACGATTGACCATTCTGGCTTGATCGTGGTTGGATAAATAAATAGATAGCCAGCCTTTTTTATCAAAAGAAGTGTCCCATTTTGTAAAACATTCTTTTATGTCTGCTAGTGTGCACTTCTCTAAAGAATTTACCAGGTCTGTACTTTCAAAATGATAGGCCATTTGCAATTCATTTCTCTCTTCATCTACAATATCGTGTGCGTCTTCCAACGAACTGCCAACACCTTCAGAAACCGCAAAAACGTCGTATTTGCTCAATACTTCCTCATTCATTTCCTTTAAATAGGCGTGTAAATGTGGTCCCATTCCGTGATGTTTTATAACACTTGGTACGTTTTCTTCGTACCCTTTTGGTAATGGGGGAAAAGTAATGTCTTTGCTTACAAACTGAAAAGCATCTAAACGAAATCCGTCTACACCCTTGTCTGCCCAAAACTTCATAATATCGTATACTTCTTGTCTTACTTTTGGATTCTCCCAATTTAAGTCGGGTTGTTTTTGAGAGAAATAATGCAGGTAATAAGCATCGGTTTGTGCATCATATTTCCATGCTTCACTTTTTTCATCAAAGAAGCTCCACCTGTAATTGGGTTTTCCCTTTTCTGCTGGCCACCAATGGTAGTAATCTCTATATTTATTATCTCTTGATTTTCTTGACTCTTGAAACCACTTGTGCTCGTCAGAACTATGATTTACCACTACATCCATTACAAACTTTAGATCTCTTTTATGCAAACCAGCTAGCAATTCATCAAATTCGGCCATGGTGCCAAATTCCTTCATTATAGCTCTATAGTCGCTAATGTCATAACCATTGTCGTCATTTGGAGATTCATAAATAGGATTTAACCAAACCATTGTAACACCTAAACTTTTGATGTAATCTAGTTTCTCTATGATTCCTTTTATATCTCCAATTCCGTTATTTGAAGTATCTTTAAAGCTTCTTGGATAAATTTGATAGATGACAGCTTCTTTCCACCAGTTTCTATGTATTTTACTATTAGTCATAAGAAGTAGCGCTTATTTATTTAATTGAGAAACAACAAACTTACCAAGCTCTTTTCCTTGACTTAAACCAATATCTACGGCTGCTCTGTAATGAATACCACCATACATTCTGCTCAATGCCGCTTCGCTAGAGGCATCGTAAAAAGAAGCGTAACTTCTAACAGGCAGGCCAAACTGAAGTTCAGTAGTATCATCAAAAGTAAAATTATTTCCAAAAATAGATGTTAATACTACAGACGCGGCTCCAGAAACTACAGAGTGCCCACTCGTATATTCAGGAAAAGGAGGTGTTTGTAAAATAGGTTGCCAATCTGCATCTATGTGCTGATTGATAAGTGTTTCTGGACGAATTAAATTACTTCTATACTTCTCATCCCAACAACTTATAAAGCCATCTGCAATGGCTAAAGATGTTTTGGTATAGGCATTTACAGTTTCCATAAAATTGGCATTCGTTTTCTTTGCAGCAATTTTAACAATTCCAATCCAATGTGCACCAGGTGTAATTTTTTTAGTTGCAAACATAAAATGACCTCTGGTAACAGATACATAAGGATTGCAATCCCAAAATTGAGCAATGGCTATTTCTTCTGAAGCATCTCCTTTTTTAGTAATTGCTTGACTAACAGTATATACTTCTAGTAATTCTTTATAAAATTTTGAATCCTTTTCTAAAGAAAATTCTGGGTGTGTTATTGGTTTAAATTGATCTGCAGCTATTAATAAAAAAGGCCTTATTTTATTCCAGTGAGGTTCTATTGCATCCATATATGCAGGAGGCGTTGGTTGCCACCTCGAAGCATCATCTGTATCTACAGAGTACTTTGGCATGGTTCTCGTTTGATTGTAATTATCGGCATCCATCCATTTTTTAATATGTTTTACAACAGTAAGTGCATATTGTTTAGAGTGCTCAAATTCAGTTTTATTTATATTTTCCCATTGCGTGTACAAACTATCTTGTAAGACTTCAAATTTGTTTTCAGAAAAAATTAATTTCTTACTCATTTCTAAGTGTGCAATGATTGCTGCTAAGTTGAGGTTTATTTTAACTTCTTTTTCTACCTTAGGAATTGGAGAGAGTCCGTTTAAGGTAGATGACAACGTTTTGTATACTGAATCTTTTTGCACCAATATTTCATATGCTGCAACATTGGGATATGCAAAGATTCTACTTGCTACAGGTGGTGAAAAAATATCGTGAATCATTATTTCTGTAACTTTATCTACAGAAGCATGGTAATTTTCAGGAGTTATCTCTATAGGTGCTGGTGTTTTACAACCCGAAAATACAATGCATATAAATACATAAAAAATTTGTTGATACCTTATGGTTTTATGAGTTTTCATCTTTTATTTGTCTAATTTTTGTGTGTCAATAATATAAGAGCTTCCGTCATTAGAAAGGACTAAGTAGTTGTTTTTAGCTAGTTTTACAATTTTTCTTCCACTAAACTCTTTAGGCAATTGTAAGCTTTTTTGTTCTTGAATTGTATTGTTGGAAAAATTTAATATTCCACCCGGATTTCCATCTAAATTGCCTAATTCAGTTACAAAATCGTTGTAATTACCAGTATATATAATTTCATCGTTATCGATGTAAAAATCTTCAATAGTACTTATTTGAGCTTTTTTAGGAAGTGCTTTTCCTGCAAAATGATTGCCATCATTTAGATAAAACATAGACCTTAACTCGTAAATATATTTAGTTTCTAAAATTTCTTTTTCATCCTTGTCAAATAAATCGGTAATAGCATTTACCTTTGAAAAAGCGGCATAACTTGTAAATTTCTTTTTTAATATTGGCAGTTGCTGTGTTAATTTATCTTTAGAAGCAAAAGTGACATCCGTTCCAAAATAATCGTAAAAAATAATCTGATTTAACTGTGTGTTTTCATCAAAATCATCTAAATACATTTTTACAGGTTTCTCATTAGACGCTTTCCATTTAAAATTTTCTCCAGTATTGCCTCCAATAATATCTAAAAAGCCATCTTTATTTAGGTCTGAAATTTCAATTACATTCCACATTCCGTTGGTCTTATCCAATCCAAAATCTTTTGTTTTGTTTTTAAAACCTCCTTCTTTGGTGTAAGAGAAAATAAGAATTGGCATCCAATCTCCTGCGAGTATCAATTCTACAAAACCATCATTATCTAAATCGGCCCATTTACTATCTGTAATCATACCAAAACGCCTTTTTTGCACTACTTGAAAGTTGTTATCTCCTGTGTTTTTGAGAATAAAACTAAACGGTGTTAAGCCATAAGCGCCAGGAATTGATCTATTACCAATAAACAAATCTTGATATCCGTCTTTATTAAAGTCAAAAGAGGAAACAGATCCTCCGTTTGTAGCTAATAACTTTGCATTTAGTTTTGTAAAATTACCTGCTCCATCATTTATATAGACCCTATCTTCTAACATTGGGTCTCCTTCTTTATAATCATTTCCGCCGCTTAATGCATAAATATCTAAATCATTGTCTGCATCTATATCAAAAGCAATGGCATCTATATCTTCATAGATGTTATCTTGCCTAAAAACAGCGGTGTTTTTAACGCGGTATTTGCCTTCTTTCGTCTGTAAATACAGTGTAGCTTCTTGACCTCTTCCACCACCAATAAATAAATCTTTTAAGCCATCTGCGTTAAAATCTGCTTGCACTATTGATGGGCCTTCTGAAGATAGTTTCTCTGGCATTAATGCCTCTCTTTCGTAATCTAAAAAGGTGTTTTCTTTGTGTTGATAGTCAAATTTTTGATGTGCTATAATAGGTGTTTCTTTGTAGGAGTGTTTTGCTGTTCTACCTTTTTGAATTGTAATTTCTTGATTGGTTGCTATTTCTTTTTGAACGCTTTTTGTGCCGTCACTCCAGATTACTTTTATAGAATCTACTTTAGAAATTATTCCCAAGCCAAAATGGATTTTCCTTGTAGAACTAGACAAAAAGCCTCTTACTGTTGTTTGTTCTTTATAAAAACGCTTCTTTTCTGCATAGAGATATACTTTTGCACCGTTTGTATTTATACTTTTATTTTTTTCTAATAGACTTACAGTAATGTATTTGCTACCTGTTGTTTTGTTTTCTAAAAGGGTTGCTTTTTCGTTAAGGTTATTCACTACAATATCTAAATCGCCATCATTGTCTAAATCTGAATATGCCGCTCCGTTTGAATAGGTAGTTTTATGTTTATTATTGATACTTGTTTTTATAAAATCTAAATTTCCGTTATTTTGAAACAGTACATTTTCTAGCCCTACCATTGGCATTGTTTCAATTAACTTTTTTTCTAAAGTATCTTGTTTGCTAGCTTCATATTTTGCAAAATTAACATTACTGATGTAGTTGATGTAATCTAAATCATTAGGCCTTTTATAAATACCGTTGGTAACATATAAGTCATTAAAACCATCATTATTATAATCGAATAGCAAAGGAGACCAACTCCAATCTGTAGCATGTGTTTCTGTTAATAAAGCAACATCTGCAAAATGCCTGCCTTTATTTAGTTGTAAATTATTTCTCGCGTATTGTTGTTGAAAGCCAAATGTTTTTTTAATCTCGTTAATTTTATCAGAGTCTTCGCCACCAGATTTTAAAAAAACGGCTGCTTTATAAGGCATCATATCTACGGTAATAAGATCTAACTTTTCATCATTATTAATATCTGCAACATCTACACCCATGGTAAATCTTGAGGTATGATTAAAATAGCGATCGCTAGATTCTGTAAATGTTTTATCACCATTGTTGATGTACAAATAATCATTTTCATGAAAATCATTACCAATATAAATATCTATCAGTCCATCATTATTCACGTCTGATGTTGCAATGGCCAACCCATAGCCTAATGCACTGTTGTATATACCTGCTTTTGTAGTAACATCAATAAACTTTATTTGACCATTTACTGAGGTGTTTTCATACAATACATCTCCAGCCAAAGCATTTGGCTTTGTTCTTAATTCTGTATTTCCGTAAGAATAGGTAGTATGCACAGAGTGGTTTAATAAATACATATCCATATCTCCATCTTGGTCATAATCAAAGAAGGACGCTTGCGTAGAAAAACCAGAAAAATCTAAACCATATGCAGTTGCTTGTTCGTTAAAGGTGTTGTCTCCATTATTTATATAAAGTTCATTTCTAGCTTTTAAACCTTTGTAATTACCAACTTTACAAACATAAATATCTAGAAAGCCATCTGTATTTACATCAACCATTGTAACGCCTGTAGACCAAGTGATATCTTGTTTTATTTGACTAGTTATAGAAATGTCTTCAAATTTTAAAGCTCCTTTATTTAGGTAAATTTTATCTGGTTTTTGGTTGGCAGTAAGGTATATATCATCCAACCCGTCATTATTAATATCACCCAAAGCAACACCACCACCGTTGTAATAATATAAATATTCAATAATATTTAAAGTTCCTGTTTCGTTTAAATCATTTGAGAAATGAAGTCCAGAAGTAGCAGCGTCTACTTCGCTAAATAGTACTTTTTCTATGGGTTGCTTATTGGTTTGCTCTTTTGAACACCCTATAATAATCAAAGAAAATAATACGAATTTTTTTATCATAATTAATAATTGTAAACTTCTAATGAGTCATTATTTTTGGTAATAAAAACTTTGTTTTTTAATACTTTTAAATCTCTAATTTGGCCATTAACCTTCAGACCTTTTCCTTGTTGGTGAAATTTAAAAACACGGTTTCCTGTGTTTTCCAGGTAATTTCCGAAAGAGGCATCGTACCTACCAAACTCTGGTTTTACACCGTCTAGGTTTCCCCCTAAAAGAATGTCTTGGTCGCCATCATTATCAAAATCTGAGGTTGCAATTGCGTAAATTGGAGAAAATTGGGTTTCTAAAGGTAACTTTTGCACGCTAAAATTAAAAGCACCTTCGTTGAAAAGAATTACAGAAGCCAGCGTGTTGGCTTCTAAAATTTTACTTTCTTGTAATTGTTGTGGCGTAAAAATATCTTGAATGGTTGCCACTTTAAAAGACTCATAATCGGGAAATTTCTTACTCAAATACTTTAATTGGTCTACTAGATTATGTCTCAATGCATATGGGTATTCTTTACCATCGATACCTGTAAATGATAAAATGGGATCTAAAAATCCGTTTTTATCAAAATCATTCACATATAATTTAATTGGATTTTTAGGAGTTGCTTTAAACCTGCTATTTAAACCATGATTTCCAAGAATTAAATCGAAGTCTCCGTCATTGTCTAAATCGCTTTTTTCTATAGTATTCCACCATCCTTTTAGATTCGAAAGCGTGTTTTTTTCAGTTCTCTTAAACTTTCCTTGCTGATTTTCGAAAACTGCTACACCCATAAAATCTCCAACAACTACTAAATCTTTGTAGCCATTTTTCGTAATGTCTATAAAAATAGCGTCGGTAATCATTCCTAAATTTTTAAATTCAGGTGCTAAATTAGCAGACTGTTCTGTAAATTTTCCTGTGCCATCATTAATTAATAAAAACCCAGAACCGGGCGCTCCATACCTATTTGGTATGGCTCGTTCTCCCACAAAAAGATCTAAATCGTTGTCATTATCTATGTCTGCAACAACGACAGAACTACTGCTATGATATTGCGCGGTTGTTGGCAGTTTCTGATTAGACAATGTAAAGTTTCCTGTACCGTCATTTAAGTATAATTTATCTAAGTAATTGGCAGAATATTTAGAAGTTTCTACACCACCACTGCAGACGTATAAATCTAAATCCCCGTCATTATCTGCATCAAAGAAAACACTCTCTGCGTCCTCTGCAGCCCTTTGGTTATTAAAAGCAGTAGTCTCTTTTTTTATAAAAGTACTGTTTTTTTGAATAAATAGTGAGGCTATATTATTTTTAGAACTGCCAATAAACAGGTCTTCTGTGCCATCATTATTTACATCTGCTACCGCCATTTTTGGCCCCTCTGCACTTCTCATAAAGGGCAATAAACGGTCCACATTAAAATCGATATAATTATTTTCTTTGTGAATAAACTGAATGGTGTTTTTGTTTTTAGTGAAGATGTTTTGAGTAACAATTGGTTCGTTTTTTACAACTAATTGGGCATCTTTTTCAAATAAAATAATTGTTTTATTAACTTCAATATTTTGTAGTTGAGTTCTTTTCCCAGAGGGCCAATTTATGGTTAAAGTTAAACTATCTTTTTCTTTAAATCCAAAATTAGGTCTGTTGTCCATAGAAGATTGAAAACCTCTAGCAGGTTGCTGCTCTAAAAAATAAGTGGCTGTTTTTGTTGCTAATTTTACTTTAGCGCCCACAGCATTTGTGTTTAAACCTTCACCGTTTAAAACGACTTTTAAGTAATTAGACGCCTTGGTGTCTAGATTGTTCTTGTATACAAATAAGGGCATGTTTACGTTGTTAACAACCAAGTCTAGATCGCCATCATTATCTAAATCGCCATAGGCAGCTCCATTAGAAAAACCTGCAGTATTTAAGCCGTTATTTTCTCTATCGAATTCTAAATTTCCTTTATTTATATACGCGTGGTTTTTTACTTTATTCGAAGGAATAATATCAATTAACTTTTTATAGTCTACTTTGTTGTTTGTTACTAAAGATTGTAATATTTCTTCATTAGAAACATACCTTAAATAATCTTGATTGGTTAAATCTTTATAGATGCCGTTGGCAATAAACAAATCTTTTAGCCCATCGTTATTCATGTCAAAAAACAAAGCACCCCAACTCCAATCAGAAGCTTCAACACCACTAAACCGGCCTACTTCACTAAAGGTAGTATTCTGGTTGTTTATTTGCAACATGTTCCTTGTAAACTGATGGTAATAGTCGTTTTTTAGGTTGTACTGGTATTTATTCCAGTCTTCAAAAGTGGTCACTGTCTTTAACCGGTCATATTCTTTGGGTAGCATTTCTGTTACAAAAATATCATTGTAACCGTCATTATTAATATCTGCAGCATCTGCCCCCATAGAAGCACCGCTAATAGAATTTAGAGAGGTTGTTAATTGTTCTTTAAAGGTGCCATTTTTTTGGTTGATGTACAGGTAATCTCTTTCAAAAAAATCATTAGAAATGTACATGTCTTCCCAGCCATCATTATTTACATCGCTAACAGTAATTCCTAAGCCGAAACCAATAACGCTTCCATAAATACCCGCTTTTTCACTAACATCTACAAAATGATTTCCTTGATTTTGAAACAACTTATCGCCTCCTAAAACATCACGTTTCGGACGTTCATTTTTTGTAAGATTAAAACTACCAATTGCCTGGTAAGAGTTGTTTAATAAATAGACATCTAAATCACCATCTTTATCATAATCAAAGAAAGAAGCATGTGTAGAAAACCCAAGATCTGCCAAACCATATGCTGCAGCTTTTTCGGTAAAGGTTCCATCAGTATTATTAATAAACAATTCGTTTTGTTTGTTATCTCCTGCAACATCACCAGAATTACATACATAAATATCTAAAAAACCATCTGCATTAATATCTACCATAGAAACACCCGTAGACCATGCCTTAGAACCAGCAATATTTGCGGTTGTGGTAATGTCTTCAAAAGTGAAATTTCCTTTATTTAAGTATAATTTATTTTCGTTAAGGTTAGAGGTTAGGTAGATGTCCTGCAAACCATCGTTGTTAATGTCTCCAATAGCAACGCCGCCGCCATTATAAAAATTTCGATATCTGTACACATTAAAAATGTCTGTAGAAACCAAATCATTACGAAAGTTAATGCCTGTTGTTTCAGCAGTTAATAACTCGAATTGAGGTTTCTTAATTTCAGTCTCATTGCATGAAACGAATAAGATGAATACTAAAAGGGCATATATTTTTCTCATAAGACTACTCGACCAATATTTTGTATTTGTATGATAAATCTTCAATAAGTACAGAAACTTCTTTATCTGTTCTTACTTTTAATTGTATTTGTCTATTTCCGTCTACCTTTACAAGCGTACCTTTTTTTAGTTTTAAAAACGGATTTCCAGGATACCATTTTAATAAGGTATCTCTCACTGAAGGCAACAGTTTCTCTGCCGTTAACTCTTTGTTCCAGGGTGCCCAGGCAGTATAAGTAAACTTCATGTCTATTCCTCTAATAATGTCCTTTTCACTAAATCGAGCGTAGAACGCTAGTTTTATTTTTTTTATCTTATTAAGAGTATCCTTTAAACCTAGAATTGTTTTTACATAGTTATTATTCTCACCATGGGTTGCAATGCCTCTTTTGTTTAAGTCCCAGCAAATTTCATAGAATTCTTTTTTGGTGTTTCCAAAACTTAAATCAAATAGAACGGTATCGTGTTTTACGCCGCTTGCCAATTCTTTTTTAACAAGTTTTGTATATTCAGACTGACAAGATGCTAGCAGTAATATTGAAAAAAAGAAGATTATTATTTTAAATTTATTGAATTTCATAAACTTGTAAATTATCATTATTTATACTTGTAAATAAATATTTTTTAGTACCGATTTCACGAATTTTAAAATCTCTAATTTGCCCGTCTATACCTAAAGAAACTACTTTCTTTAACTCATTTTTACTACCGTATAATAACCAGCCTTTTGAGGCATCTTGCCTACCAAATTGGGGTTTAATTAAATATTGATTTCCGCCAAATAAGATATCTAAAACACCATCTCTATTTATGTCTGCGGTTTCAATAGCCTCTACATTTGAGTACTGAATTTCATTGGGCAGTCTGCTTGCAGTAAATGTACTTTTATTGTTTATAAAAAGGGTAGTCTGTACTGTGTTTATATCTCGTTTTATTGCTTTTTGAAGTTGCTCTTCAGAAAAAATAGTGCGCATTGTTGCGTTGGCGTAATCTTTGTAAAAAAGTAGTTTTTGTTTTAAACCTGCTAGTTGTCCAACCAACTCGTCTCTGTCTAAAATAGGATAATATTTATTATCTCTTTCATAACAAATAATCTGTTCTACGGTACCATTATTATCAAAATCTGAGACAAACATGCTCATTTTATTTTTAAAAAAGGTATTTTCTCCTTTGTTACCTGCAATAATATCTAGATCACCGTCTGCATCTATATCTACTATTTTAAAGGTTTTCCAAAAGCCAGAAGAGTTGTCTAAGTTATACTTTTTTGTGGTGTTTATTAGTTGCCCGTTGGTATTGGTAAAAACGGATACTGGCATCCATTCGCCAGCCACAATTAATTCTTTAATACCATCATTGTTTAGATCTTCCCAAGCAGCTGCTGTAATTAAACCAATATTTTTTAGGGCTTCTTGATTAGAGATCACGAAAGTATTGTTCCCTTTATTTTCTAATAAATAGCCATCTGCAGGAATGCCGTAGGTATCTACCTTAAACCGTTCTCCAATAAAAAGATCGTTGTCACCGTCTTTGTCAAAATCATGAAAGGCAACTGCAGCAGAGCTCATAGGAATTGTAAAAGGCAAGGGTGTTTTAGAGAGTGTAAAATCTTCATTTCCATTATTAATATATAATCGATCATTTAGCGAGAAATCATACTTAGAAAAAGACTTTCCTCCACTGCATACATATAAATCTAAATCACCATCATTATCACTATCAAAAAAAATAGCGTCTGTATCTTCAGAGGCGTAATTCACCATAAAGGGTTTGGTAATTTCTTTGTATGTTTTATCTTTTTTAGAGATGAATAATTTTCCTGTTTGGCCTTTAGCACCACCAATATAGAAATCAGGGTTCCCATCATTATTAATATCAGCACTTGTTATATTAGGGCCTTCATTGTTATACATTTCAGGGAGTAGTTGTTCTCTGTTGAAATCTACAGTATTATTTTCTAGGTGTTTATATGTTAAAGTAAGGGGTGCTAATTTTAAAGGATGTAAAGGAGCTGTTTGCTCTAAGGGTTTCTTTTCTATTCCTTTTTTAGGTTGTTCAAAGGTGTAAATTTTGTTGGTTTTTAAGTCTTTAAAAGTATTTTTAAAGCCATTTGACCAGCTTATTTGCAAACTATCTATTTGTTTGCAGTTTCCCAAACCAAAAACAAGATTCGGAGAAACAGCACTTTGAAAACCTCTTGAAGGAAAATTTTCTTGAACACTATATTCAGAAGTGTTGTAAAAGATCTCTGCTTTTGCGCCAACAGCGTGGGTGTTTTTTAAACCGCCTTTTAATTGAAGGGAAATACTTTTAAACCTTAAAGTATCTAGGGTGTTTTCATAAACAAATGCAGGCATATTCAAATTGTTTACCACCAAATCTAAATCGCCATCATTATCTAAATCACCATAAGCAGAACCATTGCTAAAACTAGGTTTTTCTAAACCCCATTTTTTTGTTTGCTCTGTAAAATTAAAGCTGCCATTGTTTTTATACATGACATTTGATACGGCTTGAGAGGGCATTTTGTTAATGAGTTTTTTCATGACTTCTTTATCAGTCTGTATCATCTCTTTAATTTGTGCTGTATTTGCCATATAGTTTAGATAATCTCTATCTAATAAGTCTCTGTATATTCCGTTGCTGATAAATATATCTTTTAATCCGTCATTATCTGCATCAAATAATAGGGTAGACCAGCTCCATTCTGAGGCATGCACATTCGAGAACCTACTTACTTCTAAAAAGGTATTATTACCGATGTTATTGTGCAGCGCATTTCTAGAAAATTGATAATGATATTCGTTTTTTACACCCATATCATATTTGTTCCAGTTTTCAAATACGGTTTTTGTACGCTGTCTTTCTATTGTTTTTGGTAACATTTCTGTAACCATTATATCTGTAAAACCATTGTTGTCTAAATCTGCTGCATCTGCACCCATAGAGCCCATAGAAATAGATTCAAATTGACTTGTTAATGCTTCTTTAAACTTTCCGTTTTTTTGATTTACATATAAATAGTCTCTTTCAAAGAAATCATTCGAAATAAAAATATCTGGCCAAGTATCATTGTTATAGTCACTTACTGTAATGCCTAAGCCAAAACCGATTGCACTTGAATAAATTCCAGTTTCTGCAGTAACATCTACAAAAATATTATTGTCATTTCTTAAGAGTTTATTTCCTTGCGGAGTGGGTGTTTCTCTTTGATCTTTTATAAAATCGAAATTCCCTACAGAACGTATAGAATTGTTTAACAAGTAGCAGTCTAAATCACCATCCTTGTCATAATCAAAAAAGTTGGCTTGCACACCCAGACCAGTAATGTCTAAGCCGTATTTTTGGGATTGTTCTGTAAAAGTTTCATCGCCGTTATTTATAAAAAGTTGGTTGTGCCTATTTTTTTCTTTTGGAGGTCCTGCTTGACAAACATAAATATCTAAAAAGCCATCATAGTTTATATCTACAAAAGTAATTCCAGAAGACCAACTGTCTTCACAAGCTACGTTTGCTTTTTTTGTAATATTTTCAAATTGAAAATTTCCTTTGTTTAAATACAATTGATTGTTTACTAAGTTTCCACTAAAATAAACATCTAATAATCCGTCATTATTTATATCTCCTAGAGCTACACCTCCGCCATTATAAAAGTTTTTATAGGTGTAAGGGTTCAATCTTTCAGTTTCTTCTAACGTGTTAGAAAAATTAATTCCAGTAGCAGTCTTTAATGTAAATAAAGTACTTTCTTTTTCTTCTTGCATACAAGAAGAAAAAGAAAGTATTAAAATAAAAAGAAAGAGGACTTTTTTGAAATTCATAAAGAAGGTGAGCGTATTACAATGCGACTATATAGCTTGGTAATAGAGTAGTATTTAAAAATAAAAAATTGCTTGTTTTTGTGCTATTATTTTAGTTAAAAATGATTAAAAACAACTGTTTTTGCAAAGTTACTTTTGGGTTTAGGGTGTCCAAACTATTTTATAATAAAACGGGCTACCATAAGGCAACCCGTTTTAAATAAAATATTAAAAATTCAAATAAATTAATATCCTGGGTTTTGTGTTAAAGAACCACTACTTGCTGTAATTTGTTCTTGTGGAATAGGGAATACTGTTCTATAAGCATCGCTATTTGTTTTTTCCCACCAAGAGTTTCCCCATTTACCAAAACGAATTAAATCTTGTCTACGAGTTACTTCCATAAACATTTCTCTACCTCTTTCTGCTAAGAAATCATCTGCAGTTACAGAAGACATTGCAGATACACCTGCTCTAGCTCTAATGGTATTTACATCTGTTAATGCTAAGCTCCAGTTACCTGCTGCTCTTGCATTTCCTTCTGCACGAATTAAGTATAAATCTCCTAAACGGATGATTGGATAATCATTATCCATATTATCTTGTTGTCCTTGTCTGAAACTAAATTTACCTAAACGAGCTCCTGCTTTTCTTGAAGAGTTAGGAAATAACTCGTCAATTTCTGGCACATAGTTTAAAGCTAAGTCTCCTGACGCTGCATAATCTAATATTGCAGAACCTTCGTAATCTAATTGAGGACCTACAATAAAGTTTGCCGCTTTACGTGAATCTGATGCGTCATAAGAATTATAAAATTCTTCTAAAGCTGCATATCCATTCCAAGGCTGATTTGCAATATTCCAAGTAAATTGGCTAGAATAATGTAAAGACATTTGTGCAAAGTTCATACCTCCACCGGTAACATTATCATAAGCAATAGACCAGATCATTTCTGGGTTGTTTTGATTGTTAGGTGCAAATAAGGCTGCATATCCTTCTAAGTTTTCTGGATCTGATTCAACTGCTGGTCTTCTACCTGCATTAGGAACCGTTATACTTGAATCACTTAACATATAGCCACCATTGTCTATTACATAACCAGCTGCTATAGCTGCTTCTGAATATTTAGGAGTACCTGTATAAACGTCTGCATTCAAATATAATTTAGATAATAAACCTAAAGCTGCATATTGGTTAATTCTATAAGCATCCATTGTGGTACTTAAAGGGCTAGCAGATAAATCCATTCCCATAGATACATTAGAAATCCCTAAAGAAGCTAATAATTCACTCTCTACAAACGCATATACTTCTGCTCTTGTAGATTGAGGTACGTCTGTACCAGGAGTTGTAACTAGTTTTACTCTACCATACATATCTAATAAACGGTAGTAAAAGAATGCACGTAGTGCTCTTACTTGTGCCGTTTGGTTTGCATTTAAAGTTCCTCCTGCTAATGCAGTATTACATGCACCAATAGCAGAATACTGTTGACCCCACGCACCATTTAATGGTCCGTTTGTAGAAGTAAAAGTATGATTGTGCATATTAATCCATATACCTCCGTCATACCAATCTCCACCTTTCTGTGTAATTGCCATTTCATCTGAAGATACAGACTGTACTGACCAATAACCACCATGATTTGCTGAACCAGCATCTCTTAATGCGTTATATGCGGAACTCACAGCATCAGCAGGGCCAGAGCCACCACCGTCAAAATTCCCAAAAGCTGGTTCTGTTCCGTTAAACGGACCTCCTACTTCACCAACTAAAATTTCATCTAAATCTGTACAAGCACTAATTGCAAGAAGTGCAAAACAAATTGTAAATAATTTATTTATATATTTCATTTCTAATTTTTTTAAAAGTTAATGTTAATACCAAATGTAATGGTCGTTGCAGAGAAGTAATTGTACCTTCTATCAATACCTGGTGTTAAAGGATCTGACGCACCTGCATAACCTCCGTTATCTACAGCACCGTTATCAACTAATGATGGTTCTGGATCTGCACCTGAATAATTTGTAATGGTGAATAAGTTTTGACCACTTAAAGTTAAACGAACGTTTTCAAAATAATTGTTATCATCAGTAATATCAAAAGTATATCCAACTGATAAGTTGTCTAACTTTACGAAATCTGCTTTTTCAACATACAAAGAGCTAAATTTAGCATTTGTAATTTGAGCATCCGCTAAAGGAGTGTTTATGAAATTATAAGACCCTTGACTACCAACTCTTGGTTCATAAAATACTCTAAATGAGTTTACCATACTGTGACCAAATGCACCTCTAAAAAACATATTTACATCCCAGTTTTTATACGTAAGAGAATTTGTCCATCCTAATTCGAAGTCTGGAATACCTTTTCCTAATTTCTGTAAATCTCCATCGATTACTCCGTCACCGTCAGCATCAATTGCATTGTCATATAATTGATCTGTTTGCAATGTGCCATCTCCGTTTACATCCACAAAGTTTTGACTTCCGTCTGTAATTGTACCGTCCCAAACTGGTCCGTAAATCCCACCAATTTCTTGCCCTTCTGCAACTAGAACTACTCTGGTGTCATTTTGTCCAGGAGCACCTAAGTTACCTCTTAATCCAGGAGTATCAAAAGAATCTAAAGTTGATTTATAACTAGACAAGATTAAACCTGTAGAATAGTTTAAATCAGCAGATTTAATAACATCAAAATTTAAAGCCAATTCAAAACCTTTGGTAGATAAATCCCCTCCGTTTTCTACACGAGATCCTGTTGGGTATACTGCAACATCGACTGTTCTTTGTAAAATAAAATCAGAAACTGTTCTTGTATATAAATCTAAAGTTGAAGAAAATCTTCCTTTATTAAATTCAAATCCTAAATTTGTTTCTGCTTTTTCTTCCCATTTTAAATCTGGGTTTGCATCTGTAATAGCTACTGTACTTAATCTGTCTGCAGCTGGATTAAATCTAGCATACTGAACACCATATTGAGAGGGTAAAGAACCGGTAACACCGTATCCTAAACGTACCTTAAGTAATTCTACATCTTTTAACTGTAAATACTTGTTAGCATCTACACCTAAACCCAATGCTGGAAAAACACCCCATTTGTTGTTTTCTCCTAATTTAGTAGAACCTTCTCTACGAAGAGATGCATTAAAGAAAATAGCATCATCATAAGTTAAATTCATTCTACCAAACATTGCAATAATTCTTTGATCTGGAGAACGGTCACTACTAATATTTATTTGACCTGCATTTACTACGTCTTGAGACCATTCTAAAGCGTCTAAATAAGATAAGTTATCATTAGGAAAATCTCCTGCTTCTAAAAAGTAGCTAGAGCTATTCTCTTGTTGCCAAGAATATCCTCCTGTAAACTTCATATTAATTTTACTTGTAAGATCTAAGTTATAATCACCGTAGATTTCAAATAATTTAAATTCATTGTCTCCAGAAGTTTTATTAGCTAAACCTTTACGAGTTGGGCTAGATGCTCCTCCTCTAAATAAAGAAGTTGTTCTGTAGTAAGCAGAATTTGTGAATTTAGATGTTTGTTGAGAATACAATGCATTTAACTTAAAGCTGTCTGATACGTCATATTTAAAGTTTGCACTGTATGTAAATTCATTTCTAGAACCTTGGTTTGTATTCTGATTTTGAATAGAAACAGGGTTAAAACTATCAAATAAACCTAGCGTTTCAAAATAACCCCCATATTGATCAGCGTTAAATTGGTATGGAGAATCAGCTCCATAAATTGGTGCTGTTGGATTGTATAAAACAGCATATCTTAAAGCTTCATTAAATCCAAATTCTGAATCTCTTTTTGTGTAAGATGCGTTAAAATCTATTTTTAATTTATCATTTAAAATTCTTGTACTTGCTTGTAATCTCGTGTTAAACTGATCAAAACCAGAATTTTTCAAAATACCTTCTGCATCTCTAAAGTTAGCAGAAACTCTGAAATTAGTATTATCATAACCACCAGCAATTGCAACGTTGTGTACGTTTGTAACCGCTTTTCTTGTTACTAGGTCTAACCAATCTGTTCTACTACCTAAATCTGTACCGCCAGCAGCAGCAAATTCATCACCAGACATTACAGCTATTGTGTTTTGAATAGCATCTACAGCTACAGAACCATTATATGATACTTGAGTAGTACCAGATCTACCTCTTTTAGTAGTCACAATAATTACCCCACTAGAACCACGAGAACCATAAATTGCCGCTGCAGAACCATCTTTTAAAACGGTCATTGTTTCAATATCACTTGGATCTACGTTATTTAATGATGCACCAATAACACCGTCTATTACAATTAAAGGAGAAGAGTTTGCCCCAACAGTAGAAATACCTCTTAATCGAATAACTGCCTCTTGGTTTGGGTTTCCACCTTTGTTATAGATGCTTAGTCCCGCAACCTTACCCTGAAGTAAGCCTGAAGCACTATTTACTGTACCTTTGTTAAATTCTTCTTCATTTACTGTTGTAACAGCAGAAGTAACTTCTTTTTTAGTTGTATTACCGTAACCTACAATTACAATCTCATCTAAAGAGGTCGTATCTTGTTTTAAGGAAACGTTAATTACAGCTTCAGAACCTACTGTTCTTTCTTCCTTTTTATAGCCCAAATAATTAAAGACTAATACATCTCCAGAATTTGCATCAATAGAATACTTTCCATTAAAATCGGTTTCTGTACCTGAATTACTTCCTTTAATTTGGATGCTAACCCCCGGTAATGCTACCGATCCCTCAGAAACAGTACCCGTTACCTTTTGCGCGTAAATTGCACTTCCTAGAAGGAAAATAAAAGAAAGTAACAAATTTTTTAAAATTTTACTTTTCATAATTGTTATTAATTAGTTTTAGTTAATTGTGTAATTTAAGAGGCTTTTTATTATTGATAATAAAATAATTTAACTCTTAATCATGAACAATAATAATGTTTTAATCCATTATTAGGTGAATAAGTGTTAAAAATAGTTAAAATTTTAACCGAAATCGGTTTCGTTAAATTTCTGTTATATATTTCCTAAGTCTCATAAAAACCTTAAATTGCTGCAAAGATGGCAGTATTTGTTTAATACACTGTATTGTTTACCAAAAAAATATTTTAAATCAATTATTTTTTATGTCTAAAGTAAGTTTATCTAATATTTCTAAAATTTTAGGGATGTCGAAATCTACCGTTTCGAAAGCTTTAAATAATTATGCCGATGTTAGTCCCGAAACTAGGAAAAAGGTATTAGACCTCGCAGAAGAGTTAAACTACAAGCCAAATGTTTTTGCTCAAAATTTAAGAAGTCAAGAATCAAAAATAATAGGACTTATTATCCCAGAAATAGTACATTATTTTTTTTCCACAATTATTAGTGGTGTGGTAGAAACAGCAGAAAATTTCGGTTATTCTGTAATTGTTGTGCAATCTAATGATGATTATAAAGATGAGGTAAAACAGCTGAAATTGTTATTAGATAAAAATGTAGATGGTATTCTATTATCACTTGCAGACAATACAATTCACTTCAGTCATATTAAAGACATTATTAAGGAAGGTATTCCATTTGTATTGTATGATAAAATTTCTAAACTTATAGATTGTAATAAAGTAGTGATAGATGATGTGAAGGCGGCTCAAATGGCTACCCAACATTTAATAGATATTGGATGTAAAAAAATAGCTATTATTCGAAATCACTTAAAGTCTCAAACAACAATAGATAGGCACAAGGGCTACAAAAAAGCACTTTTAGAAAATGGTATGTTGTATGATAAGCTTATTGATTTTGAGGGGTATGATGTTTCTTTTAACGCAGGAAAAATGGCAGCAGATATCATTTGCGAAAATCATAAAGAGATAGACGGTGTCTTCGCCGTTACAGATTTATTGGCAATAGGAGCTTTAGGTTCTTTTAGGGAACACGGCATAGCCGTTCCTGATCAAGTTTCTGTTATAGGCTTTAGTAACTGGTTTTTATCTCAGATTACAACACCCCATTTATCTACAGTAGATCAGCCAGGATTTCAAATTGGTAAGACTTCCTTTAATTTATTATACCAAGAAATTCAAAATAAAAAAAAGAATATAACAGTGCCTTCTCAAACGATTGTAATTCCAACAACAGTTATCTCTAGAGAATCTACCAAATAACTGTTGTTCGTTTTTGTTAAAGTTCTCGTACCCAAATATTCCGATAACTCACCCCACTATTATCGCCATGATCTTGCAACTTTATAGGTGCTTTTCCGTGTGCTTTATTTTTAGGCCAACCAATGTATTCTGTGGTTCCTTTTACAGTCACATGATCTTGAATTAAGACGCCGTTGTGCAATACAGTAATCGTGGCAGATACAACTATTTTGTCTTCAGAATTAAATTTTGGTGCGTGGTAAATAATGTCATATGAATTCCAATTTCCTGTCTCTGACGAAGCTTTTACCAAAGGAATTGCTTGTTTGTAAATAGCCCCAACCTGTCCGTTTACATACGTATCATTGTTATTATTATCTAAGATTTGCACTTCGTATCTATTTTGAAAGAAAATACCGCTATTGCTTCTGTTTTGGCCATTTGCTCTAATTTCTTTAGACGAACGCCATTCAATATGAAGCTGAACAGAGCCAAAGTTTTTCTTGGTTTGTATATCGCCAGCTCTATTTTTAACGGTCATACTCTTATCGCTATTTAAATTCCAATTTACGGTGGTAGAATCTATAGCTGAAATCCATTCATTAAAATCACTTCCATCAAAAAGTACAAGAGCATCTGAAGGAATTTTTGAGCTAACATCTACAGAAACAACCCTTGGTTTTGGTTCCCAAATTTCTGTAGCTTCTGGTAGTATCGGTTCTTTTTGTATGTTTTCAACAAGTAGTTTTTTACTTTCATTTTGTGTATTCTGGTTGCAAGCAAGTAAAACAAAACCAAAGCAGTATAAGATTATATATTTTTTCATTTGTATTTATATTTAAGCGAATGTTTAAATTTATGATTGAACATCCGTAATTCATAATTATTTTTAGATTCCTAAAATTCTTCTCAATTCTTTTTCGTCCGTATCTCCGCCGCCTGCAAAATCATCAAATCTTTTTGTAGTGGTTTCTATGATGTGTTTATTAATAAAATCTACGCCTTCTCTTGCGCCTTGCTCCGGACTTTTAATAACACATTCCCATTCTAGAACTGCCCAAACATCGCAACCATATTCCGTTAATTTTGAAAACACATTTTTAAAATCTACTTGTCCGTCTCCTAAAGATCTATAGCGGCCTGCTCTATTTTTCCAATCATTATATCCACCAAACATTCCTTTTTTCCCTGTAGGATTAAATTCAGCATCCTTTACATGAAATGCTTTTATAAATTGATGATAATGATCGATGTATTTTAGATAATCTAACTGTTGTAGGATAAAATGCGAAGGGTCATATAATATGTTTACCCTTTTATGATTGCCAGTAGCTTCTAAAAAACGCTCAAAAGTATCACCGTCATGAATATCTTCTACAGGATGTACTTCATAACAAAGATCCACCCCATTTTCATCAAAAGTATTTAGAATAGGGAGCCATCTGTCTGCCAATTCTTTAAAACCTGTTTTTACCAACCCTTTGGGCTGTTGTGGCCACGGATGCATTACTGGCCAAAGTAAAGAACCTGAAAAAGTAGCGTGTGTATTTAGACCTAAGCGCTTACTCACTACACCTGCTTTTTGCATTTGATCTACTGCCCAAGCAGTTCTTTGTTTTGGTTTTCCCTTTAATTCCTGAGACACAAAAACATCAAACATAAGATCATGTGCTGGGTGTACCGCTACCAATTGCCCTTGTATATGTGTAGAAAGTTCTGTGATCTCTAAGCCGTAAGCATTTATTTTTCCTTTAAACTCATCGCAATATGTTTGGCTGGTTGCAGCAATATCTAAATCGATAATACTTTTATCTAAAGTAGGAATTTGTATGCCTTTATAACCGAGATTGCTTGCCCATTTGCACAAACCATCTAAGGTATTAAAAGGTGCAACGTCACCCATAAATTGCGCTAGAAATACTGCAGGTCCTTTTATTGTTTTCATTACTCTTTGTTGTTAGTTTTTAGTAAAACAGAATTTGTAATTAGGAACTCTTAATTCTCATCAATAGCAACCCAAACATTTCCATTTTTATGAGATGCTACGGCTTTTTCTATAAAATCCATTCCTCTAATTCCGTCTATTATTGTTGGAAATTCTCCAGTATTATAAGGTTCTTTATTGATTGCTTTTGCAATGCCTTTGTAAATGTTTCCCATAGAATCAAAAATTCCTTCTGGGTGTCCGGGTGGTAATTTGGTACCGTCTAAAGATAATTTACTGTTATATGCATGGCCTGGTTTTAAAACTTGAAGCGGTTTTCCATCTTCCATTAAATACAAGTAATTCGGATTTTCTTGTTCCCATTTTAAGCCCGCTTTATCACCATAGACTTTAACAACAAAACTATTTTCTTCACCGGTTGCAATCTGACTTGCACAAATAACGCCTTTTACATTCTTAGAGGCACGTAATAAAATAGTACCGTCTACATCCATTGGATTGTCATCGTATACGTGATTTAAATCAGCTAAAATACTTTCAATTTTTACTCCAGAAATATACTCTAACATATTAAAAGAATGGGTACCAATATCGCCAATGCAGCAACTAATTCCAGATTTTTCTGGATTTAAGCGCCAAGTGGAAGCACGTTGTTCTTTATCATGAAGTATTGGATTGATCCATCCTTGATAATATTGAGCGTCTATTTTTTGAACTTTTCCTATTTCACCGTTTAAAATCATTTCTCGCATTTGACGTACCATCGGATAGCCAGTATACGTATATGTTACCGCGAAAACTGTTTTTGCTTTTTGTAAAGTTGCATACAGTACTTTTGCCTCTTCGTAGGAGGTAGTCATCGGCTTTTCACAAATTACATGAAAGCCGTTTTCCAATAAGGCGTTTGCCATTGGAAAGTGCAAAAAATTGGGAGTTAAAACAGAAACTACCTGTACCCGTTTTTCTATTGGAAGCTTTGTTTCTTCTGTAATAAACGCGTCAAAATCTTTGTAGACTCTGTTTTCGTTCAATCCTAATTTCTTGGCAAAGCTGCTGTTTTCTTCCCAATTCGGATTAAAAACACCGCCCACAATTTCATATTTATCAAACATAGTAGATGCTACTCTGTGCAGAATTCCTATCAAAGAATCTCCACCACCTCCAATAATACCTAATCTTATTTTTACGCTCATCTTATATCTTATTCTTTGTATTCAACTTTTTCATCTTTAAATAATAACCCAAAAATAACGAATACTCCTGCGGCAAACAAGGCAGGGAACAACCAAACATCTTGCCAACTATGTGAAGCATCTGCTAATACATTTGCATCTACAATTTTACCTGCTACCCAAAAACCGACTAACATTCCAATACCGTAAGTTGCCAATGTAATTAAGCCTTGTGCTGCACTTTTTACTTTATCACCTGCTTTAGAATCTGTATAAATTTGCCCTGACACAAAAAAGAAATCATAACAAATTCCATGCAATGCAATTCCTGTGATTAACATAAAAGCCATTTCCCCAGAGTTTCCGTAAGCAAATAATACATATCTAAGTACCCAAGCCAGCATGCCTACTAATATCGTTTTTTTGAATCCGAATTTTTTAAAGAAGAACGGCAATAACAGCATAAAAACAACTTCAGACACTTGGCCTATAGTCATTTTCCCAGTAGGATTTTCAACCCCTATTTCAGATAAAAAAGGATTCGCATTTTGGTAATAAAACGCTAACGGAATACATATTAAAACAGAAGAAATAAAGAATACTAAAAAGTTTCTGTCTTTTAACAATTTTAAAGCATCTAAGCCTAAAATACTAGAAATAGTAACCGTATCGTCTTTGGAAATACTTGGGGGTGTTTTAGGTAAGAAGAAACTAAAGACACCTAAAACAACAGATACAATAGCTGTCATTAGAAAAGTGTTTTGCAACATACCTGCTGCTGCATTTTCTTTAGAATCCCAATGAAAATAATAGCTAATTAGTAAGCCAGCTAATATCCAACCAATAGTTCCCCAAACACGTATAAATGAAAACTCTTTTGCAGGATCTTTCATTTGCTTAAATGCTACAGAATTTACCAAGGCCAATGTTGGCATATAGGCAATCATATAGCCTAATACATAAGGGTAGAAAGAAGTAAAGTCGTTTGCCTGAAACATCATGTACATTAAAACGGCACCTATAATATGTAAAACTCCTAGTATTTTTTCTGCGTTAAAAAATCGATCCGCAATAAGTCCGATAATAAAAGGAGCAATAATTGCACCCCAAGATTGCGTAGAATATGCCATGCCTGTTTCTGCGCCTGTTGCACTTAAGTTGTTTCCCATAAAAGTGCCTAGAGTTACAAACCATGCACCCCAAATAAAGAATTCGAGAAACATCATAAAGGACAATTGAAATTGAATTGATTTTTTCATTAGGTAAGGTAGTTGATTGGTTAATTATGTGTTTTAAAAAAAAGAGTACTTGTTTATTTGTTAAGCTCTATATAGGAGCAAATTTTTTTCACAAGTTATAACTTTAAACAAGCTACTGGACCTCTTTCGCCGCTTTTAAAAGTAAATTTCTGGTTGCTTTTATTCCTAAAGTTTCATCTAAACTGTTTCCTTCATATTCTACACCAACAAATCCTGTATATTCCGCATCTTTTACAATTTGCAACATTTTTGTGTAATCGATGGTTGTTTCATTTCCGTTTTCATCAAAATCATAAGATTTTGCACTTACAGCTTTCGCGGCAGTCATCATTAAAGCAGTTCCTTTGTATTTATCTGGATATACTTCTGCACACTCGCCCCACTTTGCAGTTGCATCTTTTCTTTTAGTACACCAATTTCCAAAATCTGGTAAGGTACCACAATTGGCCATGTTTACATCCTCAATAGCTTGCATTAACCTTTCTGCATCTGAAGATAGCCAACCATGATTTTCGCACAACACATTTATATTTTTGGTAGCTGCATAGGTTGCAAGCTTTTGAAGTCCGTCTACAACAGCCGTTTTCCATATTTTTGGGTCATTTGTACCAAAGGTATTTACACGAATGGAGTGCGCACCTAATTTTGCAGCGGCATCGATCCATTTTTTATGATTTTCTACAGCGGCATTCCGCACAGTTACATCAGGGTCTGCTAAATCTCCTTCATTATCAACCATAATTAAAATGTTTTGCATTTTTTCTTTTTTACTGATAATGAGTAAAGAGTCAATAACGGTATCAAACCCTAATTTCTCTATTTCTTCTTTGTATAATTGACTTACATATTCCAGGCCTTCAAAACCCATTTCGTTGGCTTGAGCAGCAAAATCAAAAGGAGATTTTTTTTCTTCAATAACATATTTATGCAAAGACCATTGTGCCAAAGACAATTTAAAAAAAGGTACAGTGCTTGCTATTTTTTCCTGCTGTTCTTGCGTTTGATTCGCACTTTTCTTACAAGAAGTAGCAACAAATAGTAGTACAATTATATAAATGGGTAATTTTTTAAAAAGAGCAGTATTCATTATTTATTTATTTAAATTTTATTAAATATATATATATTTCATTCATATTTTATAATATCTTAAAAGAATCACAAAGATTGCATATCGAAACCGGTTTCGTAAATAATTTATACCTTTTTGTGACGCATCTTTAATGATATTAAATTTCTTTGCCTACTTTGATCCTCTGAAAACACATTTAGATTAAAAATAAATAAGAATGAATACACTAAATAACGACTTGAATTCTTACGATGCTATTGTAGTAGGTACTGGAATTTCTGGTGGCTGGGCAGCTAAAGAGCTTTGTGAAAACGGTTTAAAAACCTTAGTTTTAGAAAGAGGACCCATGGTAAAGCATGTGGAAGATTACCCCACAGCTCATCTAGATCCTTGGGACATGCCTAATGGTGGAAGAGCAACACAGGAAATTATTGATAGAAAACCAAAACAACACAGAACAGGATATACAACCCATGTAGCCCGTGAACATTTTTTTGTAGACGACTTAAAGCACCCTTATAATGAGAACAAACGTTTTGATTGGATTAGAGGTTACCACGTTGGTGGTAGATCTTTAATGTGGGGAAGACAGAGTTATCGTTTAAGTGATATTGATTTTGGAGCTAACAAAAAAGACGGTATTGCTGTAGATTGGCCAGTTAGGTATAAAGACATTGAAAAATGGTACGATAAAGTTGAAGAATATATTGGCGTAAGTGGAGAGAATTTAGGGCTGAAACAATTGCCAGATCAGAAGTTATTAAAACCAATGAATCTAAATTGTGTAGAAGAGGTTTTAAAAGAAAAGTTAGCTACAAATTTTGATGACGGTCGCTTATTAACCATTGGTAGAACCGCACATATTACAGAAGGCACCAAACCAGGAGAAGGTAGAAGTACTTGTCAATATAGAAATAGATGTATGCGAGGTTGCCCTTATGGTGCATACTTTAGCAGTAATTCTTCTACATTACCAGCAGCAGATGCTACAGGTAATATGACTTTAAGACCCAACTCTATTGTACACGAAGTAATTTATGATGACGTTACTAAAAAAGCAACAGGTGTAAGATTGATTGATGCAGAAACAAAAGAATCACTGGTATATAATGCTAAGGTTGTTTTTCTATGCGCATCTTCTATGGCATCTGCTTCTATTTTATTACAATCGAAGTCAGAACGTTTTCCAAACGGATTAGGAAACGATAGTGGAGAATTAGGACACAATATAATGGACCATCACTTTCATGTAGGTGCTTCTGCAAAAGCAACTGGTTTTGATGATAAATATGTAAAAGGAAGAAGACCAAACGGCGTGTATATTCCGAGATTTAGAAATTTAGGAGGCAATACAGAGTCAAAAACATTTAAAAGAGGGTATGGTTACCAAGGTGGTGCAAGCAGAAGTAGTGCATCAGAATTGGTTGCCGAGCTAAAATATGGGCCAGCTTTAAAAGAAGCAATTTTAAAGCCTGGAGAATGGAATGTGAATTTATTGGCATTTGGAGAAACATTACCAGATCATAAAAACAGGTTGTTTTTAGATTATGATAAAAAAGACGAATGGGGTTTACCAACCGTTACTTTTGACGCTGCTTTTGGTGAAAATGAAATGGCAATGCGTAAAGACATGCAAGAACAAGCCGTTAAAATGTTAACGGAAGCTGGCTTTGAAGATGTAAATGGATATGATAACAGAGATAACATGGCAATGGGTTTAGGAATTCATGAAATGGGAACAGCTAGAATGGGTAGAGACCCAAAAACATCTGTATTAAACGGGAACAATCAAGTGCATGCTTGTGATAATGTATATGTCACAGATGGTGCTTTTATGACGTCTTCGGGTTGTCAGAATCCGTCTTTAACTTATATGGCTTTTACAGCTAGAGCTGCAAATTATGCAGCAGCAGAACTTAAAAAAAATAACGCTTAAACTAGGAACGATATGAAACGTAGAGATGCATTAAAAAATTTAGGCCTTGCTGCTGGTTTTGCAATTACAGCGCCCAGTATTTTTAGCTTATTACAAAGTTGTACAAGCGCACCCACTTGGATTCCTACTTATTTTACAAAGGATGAAAAAGAAGTAGTGGTTAATTTAGTGGATATTATTTTACCGAAAACAGAAGGAATCCCTTCTGCAACAGAAGTAAATGTTCCTCAATTTATAGATAAATATATTACAGAGGTTTTAAACACAGAAGACCAAGAAGCAATAAGAGTTAGTTTTACAGAGATTATTTCAACCTTAAAACCAACAATAGAAACAGACATTAGAGATGTTACCACTGCACAATATACTGCATTGTTAGATGCGCATTTGTTGGTGAAAGGAGATATTGATAAAGACAGATTGGCAAATCCGGAGGCATTACAACCTACGAAAAATGAGTTTTTAAATCATTTGAAATACTTAACAATTATGGCTTTTGTCGGCTCAGAAGAAATTGGTGAAAACGTTTTAATGTACGATCCAGTTCCTACAGCTTATTATTGCGGAGATTTACAAGAAATTTCAAAAGGAAGATCTTCTTCTTTGTAATTATGAAACAACTAGGTAGCTTTTTTATCATACTATTTATTTTTATAAACTGTGGTGTAAAAAAGAATGAAAACCTAAAAACCAGGTCTGTTGAAAACTCTTGGCAACAATTATTTAATGGCAAAGATTTAGATAATTGGATTGTTAAGATTAACGGACACAAACTAAATGACAACTTTAAGAATACCTTTCGAGTAGAAAAGGGTATTCTTAAAGTTTCTTACGATGGTTATGAGAATTTTGAAAATAGGTTTGGACTGTTAACCTATAAAACGCCTTTTTCAAATTACAAATTTAGATTGCAGTATCGGTTTACAGGAACCCAAGCAAAAGGTGGTGAACCTTGGGCTACGAAAAATAGTGGTGTAATGATTCATTCTCAAACACCAGAAAGTATGTTATTAAATCAGGCCTTTCCGTTGTCTTTAGAAGTACAATTATTAGGCGGAATTACCCCAAATAAATCAAGAACAACGGGTAATTTATGCACACCAGCAACCCATGTTTTTAGAGATAACAATTTAGTTACAGATCATTGTATCAATGCACATTCAGAAACTTATTATGGTGAGGAATGGGTAGCTTTAGAAATAATAGTAACTAAAGAAAAGATTACTCATAAGATAAATGGTAATAGCGTAATTACATATACAAACCCAACTATTGGTGGCCAGTTTCTAGAAACTACCTCTAAGGAAATACAATTAAAGGATGGACAACCTTTAACTGGTGGTTATATTTCTTTGCAAAGTGAAAGTCATCCAATAGAGTTTAAAAATATAGAAATTTTAGAACTTTAAAAAATTACAATGCATTAAAAAACCCTTCTTAGAAATTTCTAAGAAGGGTTTTTTAATAGCTACTTTTCTATAATTTTTACTCTACAATTAACTTTCCTTTCATCATTGCATAGTGTGCAGGAAAACTACAAATATAATCATAGATTCCGGCAGCTGGTGCAGTAAATTTTATGGTTGTTGTTTCTCCACCACCAAGCATTTTGGTATTGGCAACCATGTCTGTAGACCCTTCAGGAATATAATCATTGTCTTTAGCAGCAGCGGCTTTAGACGCAAATGCAGAAGTTTTAACCCCTTGTTTTAAAAAGACAACATTGTGGCCCATTACTCTTTTGTCTAGTTTACCGGTATGCGTTAGTGTCAGTTTTATTTTTTGACCTGCTTTTACAGTAATCTTTCTAAGATTAAATTTCATGCGATCAGAAGTAATCATGTGAACGTTTACAACGCCATCCGCATCTACCACCACCATTTCTTTTTTCGGAGCCTTTTTGGCTTTGATTTCAGTAGTTGTTTTTGCTTTTACAGGAACTTTTTCCTCTTTACTTTTACCACAACTTACTAAAAAAGTAATGCACACAATTGCTATTAAAATAGGTTTCATTTTTTTAAGATTTTTCATAGCACTAAGTTAATGATTTCTGTTATGATAGCAAAAAAAATTCCAGTGAAACCACGTTGAATACTTCAGTATTGGTGTATTTTTTTTTGAATAGTTAATAACTGGAGAACTGTGAGTTAATAAATATTTTCATAAATAAGCAACACGTTTTTAAAAGATTTTTTTATCCTGGCGCAGCTCTGAAATGAACTGATAGAGAATTAGGAAAACGAAAAGTGTTTGCGAGCGAGCTAAAAAAAAGGAATGCATAAATAAATGGTATTTTAATGGATTTATTTATCAATTTTACATGAAAATGGAAATTATTTTCCTTTCCCAACATAGATCGGCAGCACTTATTTATGAGTACTAAAGTGTTGGGTGCTACTTTAAAGGTTTATTTAATACTTAAATGATCGTCAATTGGTGGTGACTGCTAATAAAATAGCAACTGCGATTAAAAAAAATGGCAGATAGCGTGATTGTAGGGATATTTATCCAATGAGTAAAAGACGACACTAATTAGGTAAAGTGCACATCCAATTAGAATCATAGTGAGGATATTGTAGGAATACCTTCAAAGAAGGTACGGCCACCAACAACCAGAATACATCCCGTTACGATTTAAATTAGCGTTCAAAATTTCCGCACTTTCCTATAAAAAAACCTTAAAAAGGGTTCCTAAAGCGGTTAGACCCACAAAACAGATAGCAACGAAATCCCAAAAGAATTATTTAGGTACATCAATAAAAAAGGAGTGTAGGTTCCTGCTATTAAAAAATAAAGACTAAAGGTGGTCAAGAATTTCTAGAATACGTTTTACTTGGCTGTTTTGAAAACCATGATAGAGTGCAGAAAAAGTAAATAGTTGTAAAAAACAAAATCCATATATCGCTGCACCAATAACACCTCTGATATTGCTGCCTTTTAGCGCAAAAGCGATTAAGATAGGAATGCTTACGATGCCAAAAATAATACCAAAACCATGTACAATACTATTTACGATTTCTTTTTTAATTTGTGTATTTGAGTTTTTATTTTGCATAAAAGTAAGTTGTAAAAGCTTTTTATTGACAATAATTTCTGTAAAATGACTTAAATCTATTCTTAGAAACCTTAAAAACAAATTATAGTTTATTTGGGGAACCTTCGCAGACAAATAACCAACATTACGAAAGCTGTCTCCGTTGCCCATACTTTAGAACTCCTACAAAAAACACACCGCCTACGGCATTGCCTAAAATAGAAATAAGTTCAAAACTTAAATAGTCCATAATATGGATAGTAGGATCAATCAATAATCCTGTAAACACCTCGATAGAGCCAACAATAGAATGATGCAAACCTCCAACACCAATGGTAGCAGTGACTAAAATAATCATAAATATACGGCTAATTGTTTCTTGTGACGAAGCCACTAACCAAGAAAGAAGCCCCATGAGCCATCCCGCGATAATGGCACTTATAAAAATCATATGCAAAGGAAAGTCAAGTACTTTATGCGCCAAATGAATAAAGGCTTCCGTGGAAATAATTCCAATTTCTGGAGCAAAATATACCAATATGCCTCCAATGATATACCCCCCAATTAAATTACCGATAAGAATAATTCCCCACAGTGTAAAAAGGCTTTGAACACTTCTGGTCTTATTTAATACAGGAAGTATGGCTAAGGTAGTATGCTCTGTAAATAATTCTGATTTACCTATAATCACAAAAATAAAACCGATTGGGTATGCAAGTGAAATGAAAATATGTAAAACTTCAAAAGAAAGCGTACCATGAAACAAGGTAAATAATACGCCCATTAAAAAAATACTGAATCCAATTTCTAGTCCTGCAGAAAGCGAAGAAACAAAGAGGCGTTTATTCAATCTCTTATATTCGAGAGTTGCAGTATAAATCTGTTCATCTAAGATGTCATTGACTCCCTTTGGCTGATCAGCATTTTCTTTATTTGTAGTATCTGGTTTGCTCATGGTTCCGATTTCTCTATTTATGAAGGGGATTTTGACCTGATAGTACTTCTGTTTTTCTTAAAAGCGAAACCGATTAATTCTGTGATGCACTGATTGATTGAGATGGCTGCGTTTTTTTTTTCGTGACTTTTATCTTCATAAAAATTATATTGTCACTTTTACTCTCTTTTCTAGGATGATTTAACGCTGACTCCAGAACGTATAAATCGTCACCATGCTTTTATTTTTAAAACATTTTTTACTCCATAAGTATCTCTCATTATCTTTTTTTGTGCGTTTTAGAATACTTATGTATTATCTCTTCTAAAGAAGAATAGTAATCCTCCAGGTTTTTTATATTCCCTTCCGTTTCAGTAGAAACACTTATTGGTATTTCAGTAATATATTTTACCAATTCAGGAAATTCCTTATGAATTTCCCCAGTGATGCGTATTATACGTTGTTCTAATTCTGTTTGCATATGATTCGTATTAAAATATTTTTTTAAGAGGTTCCTGTTTTTAACTCTACAGGTATTGTTGTAAAGTGCTTTTTTTAGCATTTTAACGACCTCACTATTTTTAATGTATTTAAATATGAGTACCACTTTTGGAGCATTGACTTTTTAAAACTAAAATAGTATCGCTGTTTAAAGAAGGTGATTTTTTATTCACTTTTCTAAAATAAGCAATGTCTTTCCAACTTATTTTTATGCGATTTTAAACCCATAATTGAAACGGTACAAATTATTTAGAATGATTATTATCTTTTTTTGTTGTTTTTTTTCGAGTATTGTTTCCAACCTTACTCCTTGTTTATCTAAGGTACGGAACAAAAATACAGCTATCAAATATGTATTGAAATGACCTAGGTCAGCCTCTTCATTTTTAATTAAAATAATAATAAATGGTTTAAGTTGTTATAAATGGCTTAAGTTGTCGCGTATAAATAGAAAGCATGGGTAACTCACAAAATATAGACCTTTTTAAAAATATTTTTGAATTATCTGTAAATGGTATTTTAGTGGTAGATGCAGATGGTATTATTATTAAAGCCAACCCCGCTAGTGAAAAGCTCTTTGGCTATAAGTTAGGAGAACTCATACAGCAAAAGGCAGCAGACCGTATTCCTTATAAATTTCAAAAAAAAGAACTAAATAATAGCGAAAGACATTTTGATATTCTCAAAGCAAAGAGAATAGAGGAAGGTTTAGACTTGTTTGGACTCAAAGAAGATGGGGCTCAATTTCCATTAGAAATAAGTTTAAGGACTACTTCAATGGACGGAAAAGAGGTTGTAATCGTTTTTATCACCGACATTACGGCTCGTGAAAAAATAGAAAAAAAGTTAAAGTCTACCCAAAGTCAACTACAAATCTATTCATTAGAATTAGAGGAAAAAGTTGCGAGTAGAACAAGTGAATTATTGGCTACGGTTGAAAAATTAGTAGCGTCTAATTTAAGCCTCGAAGATCAAATAGAAGAAACTCAGGATGCTAAAAAAAGTGTCATTGCTAGTAAATCGCTATCTTCGGTAATTGCCAAGAATTTTCCTAACGGATTTATTATTGTTTTTAATGCTAACTTTGAAATGCTATTGATAGAAGGTGAGACTGTTGCATTATTAGGCTTGGATAAAATAGTTTTTGAAGAAACAACTGTTGCTGATATTACCCTATTTTCCTCAGTACAAAAGGTCAAACTAAAGCAAGATATTTTAAAAACGATTGCAGGAGAGCATCTTGGTTTTGAAGTAGCTTTTAAAAATAAATATTTTTCTGTAAATACGATTCCATTGGTTGATAAGAACGCTTTTATTTCAAGTGCTTTGTTTGTCTTCAGTAACATCACCGAACGGAAGAAGGTAGAGCAAGATTCTCAAAATGCCTTAAAAAAAGAGCAGGAACTGAACGAACTAAAATCACGATTTGTTGCAATGGCATCTCATGAGTTTAGAACACCTTTAAGTGCCATACAGACCTCGGCGATTCTCATTGGTAGACAAAATGAGCCAGGGAAGGAACAAAAACGTGAGAAGTATGTTTCTCAAATCAAGAGAAATGTAAAACAATTGATTGTTATTTTAAACGATTTCTTGTCTCTAAGTAAGTTAGAAGAAGGGAAAGTTACAGCTAATAAAGTAAATTTCGATTTTGTAGCACTTGCTAAAACACTCATTGAAGAAGTGTCAATAACAAAAAAAATGGGAAAAAATATCATTCTTTCAGTTCCAGATACGCCAGTTTTACTAAATCTTGACCCAAAACTAGTACGGCGTATTTTAATGAATTTGTTATCCAATGCAATCAAGTATTCTCCTGAAAACACAGACATTCATATTAAAATAGAAGAGCGCAACGAGTGTATCTCTCTTGAGGTTAAAAATCAGGGAATTGGTATTCCAGAAGAAGAACAAGACAAGTTATTTGAACGTTTTTTTAGAGCAAAAAATGCGCAAGACATTGAAGGAACTGGACTTGGGCTTCATATTATAAAACAGTTCGTAGACCTTATGAGTGGCACTATTGATTTTAAGAGTAAAACAAACAAAGGCGCTACCTTTTTAGTCAAGTTGCCAAGACCAAGTAAAAAATAAAACCATGAAAAACGTACTAATAATAGAAGACAATCAGGATGTTAGGGAGAACATGGCAGAAATCTTGGAGCTAGAAAACTACAAGGTACGCACAGCAGAAGATGGAGAGAAAGGTGTTGAAATTGCGAGGGTTTTAAAACCAGACATTATTATTTGCGATATTATGATGCCAAAATTGAATGGCTATGATGTATTATTGCGTATAAGGGAAGACAAAACAACAGCAAGTATTCCTTTTGTGTTTCTAACGGCTAAAACGGAAAGAATAGATGTTAGAAAAGGAATGAACCTCGGAGCAGATGATTATCTTATAAAGCCTTTTGAAGAAAGCGAATTGATAGCAGTAATTGCTTCTAGACTAAAAAAGTATAGTTTTCTTAGAACAGCGTTTTCTAGAGATATTGAAAGCATCAATCAATTTTTTAATGAAGCATCTTTGCACGAAAGTATAGAAAGCCTTTCCGAGGACAGGATGCTTGTAAATTTTGATAAAAAAGAGCTCATTTTCACGGAAGGAGAAGCAGCAAATACACTTTATTTCATACAAAAAGGAGCCGTAAAAACAACAATGAGCGATGAGTCTGGTAAATTTTTAGTAACAGGGCTATATGGATCAGGACAATTTGTTGGCCAGC